>JAFOXE010000109.1 GCA_017425765.1 Paraprevotella sp.
CAACAAGTCCTTATCCTTTTTACGCTGTTGCTCCACAAACATGGCACGACGTATAAAACCAGCCTTGTCGGCTTGCAATGTATCTACCAAGTTCTTGTTGATAGGCTCGATGCAACTATGTGTATCGTTTGTATGCAAAATATTGAGTATGAGTGAACTTGTACTTTGTGCCGACACATGTGGCGCACAAAACCACAGAGTGCCTAAGATACTAATTAAAAGAAATATAGAATCGTGTTTCCTCATCATTTCACCACCGTGATACGGCCCTCCATCTTGGCAGCAAGTTTCTTGCTGTATTTATTCTGTTCCACTATATATTCCATCAACACATCGCGCATGGTTTTTGGAGTTACCTGACGAGCTACTGATTTTTTTAACGCTGTCATTCCATCGTTTCCCTCAGCAAGAAAATCAATGGTTGCAATGGTATAAATACGGTCCGGATTTATAGGTTTCCCGTTGACCAACGCCGACAGCAACTTTCGATCTGCACTAATCTCCATTTTAATTCCGCTCACTCCCTCACCTCCTACAGAAGAAATCTGCTCTAACAACACTTGCAAATCAACACCTCGTAACGATAAGATGCAAAACATATTCTCAAAAGGAGAAATCGATAGGATATCGCCCTTGGTAACCACGCCCTTTGGCATGGCACTGCGCAATCCGCCCATGTTGCACAAACCAATATCGGTCATTTTTCCATATTGAGATGAGGCCATGCGCAATACATCGGCAACCCAATTAGACAACAAACTCTCCGGACGTCCAGGAGCCATGTACATAGCACTAACTCCCAACACAGGGCGCATGATGCTGTCCACCTTTTCTTTATAAGGAGCCAATATGCTAAGTGCCACCGAATCGACAATTCGATCATATCGATTCGTAATCTCGTAGCGCTGCGAAGTAATGGATTTCAACTCATAACGCTGAGCATAAGACACTTGATGAGCGAGTCCCAATATGCCCACCCACAAAAATATCTTTAGTGCGATACGTTTCGTTTTCATAAGTTATTATTTACCACTCAAAGATACACAAATTCATAGGATAGGGCAACTGTCGCATCAAAAAAAAGAAGAAGAGTTTGTGTATGTGACAGAAACTTAATATCTTTGCACCGCTTTCCGCGCAATCGCTGGCAGGATGCAGAGTTCCCTGTTATGTTGCGTCGGGACGACAAACAATTATAATTAACAAAAAAATGGCAGATTTAATTAAAATTGCAGAAGAAGCATTTGCTACAGGTAAAAGCCACCCAACCTTCAAAGCCGGTGACACTCTTACAGTAGCATACAAAATCGTCGAAGGTAACAAGGAACGTGTTCAGTTGTACCGCGGTGTAGTTATCAAAATCGCAGGTCACGGAGATAAGAAGCGTTTCACCGTTCGCAAGATGTCTGGTACAGTGGGTGTAGAGCGTATCTTCCCTATCGAAAGCCCAAACATCGAAAGCATTACTGTAAACAAGATTGGTAAGGTACGTCGTGCTAAGTTGTACTACTTGCGCAAACTTACTGGTAAGAAGGCTCGTATCGCTGAAAAGCGTACTGCTACAGTTAAGGAAGCATAAGCCGAGAACTGTTACCGAACAAAGCATAAAAAACCCGTGTTGGAGAACATCCTACACGGGTTTGCTTTTATAAGAGGAGGTCATATACACCTTCTACTATTTCAAATATGTTATTCCACATATTTTACTTTTCCTATATCACGTGGCTTTGCCTCGGGCGTCTCATCGGCATAACCTAAGCCTACACACAAAGACAATTCATAGCCATCGCTGAAACTCAATCGCTCAAGAATGGGAGCACATGCCGGATTATCATTAATGAAACGTACAGGACTACCTAAACAAATGGAACCTACACCCAAGGATTGGGCAGCAAGTACCATGTTTTCGGCCATCAAACCACAATCGTATGCCGAGAAGTCGTAAGAAGTGGCACGAGCAATAAACACTATCACGGGGGCGTCACGGAAACAACCGGATGCATTAGGCATATTTGGATAAGCTGCATTAAGAGTAGTCTTGATATCGGCCATTACCTGAGGATTGTCTACCACTCGTACCTCCCACGACTGCTTGTTTTGTCCGTTAGGTGCATTGATTCCGCATTTCATAATTTGATCTAGAATTTCGCGATCTACAGTTTGTGGCTTGTACTTGCGGATACTACGACGCGACATAATATTGTCTACCACTACCTTGCTAATCTCTTCTTGAGATAGGGAAGAACAAGACTCGTTATTCACATTCTCATTTCCTTCTATACACGATGTCATGGAAATCAAACACAAACATCCCATAAGTACTTTAGTCATCTTCATTGTTTTGTTTTTTTCGGATTTATACTCTGTTTAAAACGCAAATATAGAAGAAAAATACAAACTATTATACTTATATTTGTACAACTCAAAATAAAAAAGATTCATGAAGAACGAAGAAGCCATATTTGCTGCCGGATGCTTTTGGGGCGTGCAATATCAATTGCAACGGGTAAAGGGAGTAATAACTACTCAAGTGGGCTACATCGGAGGAGAAGAGAAACATCCGGTATATGCGGATGTGAAAGCACACCGAACACACCATGTAGAAGCTGTTCGGGTAAGTTTTAATGCAGATTTGATTTCGTATGAGGACTTATGCAAAGTGTTCTTCGAAATACACGATCCGGCACAAACGGATGGCATCGGTCCGGACATCGGCCCTCAATATCGAAGCGAGATTTTCTATTTGAACGAAGAGCAGAAGGAAACAGCGGAACGCGTAATCGCGTTATTACGCAAGAAAGGTTATGTGGTAAACACCCGCCTACGTCCCTCAGCTCATTTCTGGCCGGGTGAAGATTATCATCAAGACTACTATCAAAAAACAGGCGAAGAACCTTATTGCCACATACGGGTAAAGAAATTCTGAAAAACGAGGTCCTATTATAATACTAAAGTATACCCCATAAAGTATCCGCGCCATTGTGATAAAGCTCACAATGGCGCGGATAGTTATTAAGTTCTGTTAGCTACAAAAATTTATCGTACTAACAATTTTGAGGTAAACACCTGCTCTGTGCCCTTCATGACACGAACAAAGTACATTCCTGCCGGCACATTGACACGGACCGAATGAGGTAACGAAACCACTGATGCAACATACACTCGACGACCACGTGCATCGAACAATTCCACCGTACCGGTCTCATCAAAGGACATTGCTCCCTCAAATGTAATGTCCTCACCTACAGCAACCACATTGGCACTCAAACGAATATCAGAAGAGAACTGTACCTGCGACAATGAAGTTGCGTCGTCTTCATATACATCCATCAATTCCTTCTCGGTTAAAACAATACCATACAAACGGAAATTGTCCATCGTACCACAATAATCTAGATTATCAGTTTTAACATTGGAATCCCACCATTGGGTACGACCGATGTAATTACGCGTATCGGCCTTCAACGCAGACAATTCGTAGGGCTCATTAGTAACAGCAGTTCCTTCGGCCACCTTATCACCATTAATGTATATACGGGTGGTTTGAGTTCGAGCATCAAAAGTTACCGCCACATTCTGCTCCGTAGCCACAGATAACGCCTTTGAAGCATTAACCAACTTAGTGAACAAAGCGTCTCAGTATGCTAATAGAAAATAAGCGCGAGCCAGCTTAGCCGAATGGCTGGGCTGGCCCAGCGTCTTGGGCTATTTTATTTAGTTGACTATA
>JAFOXE010000110.1 GCA_017425765.1 Paraprevotella sp.
ATGAGCTTGCAGTACATGTCATAACCGATGGTCGAAAGATGACCGCTCTGCTCCGGTCCGAGCAAATCGCCCGCGCCGCGCAGTTCCATGTCGCGCATCGCGATGCGGAAACCGGAACCAAACTGCGTGAACTCGCGGATCGCATCCAGACGCTTTTGCGAGATCTCGCTGAGCACTTTACCCTGACGCACGGTCAGGTAGGTATACGCAAGGCGGTTGGAACGCCCCACGCGTCCGCGCAGCTGATAGAGCTGCGACAGCCCGAAATGATCCGCATCATAAATGATGAGCTTTTATTTTTAGACTGATATACAGGCATTACTTCAAGCTCTATGCCCTTACCTTTTGTTAATGCTTTAACTGCTTTTCCTCCAACTTTTCCTCCAACATAATCAACTGCAGTCCCTACAGTTAAATCATATAAAGTATTGTCTACGACTTCTCCTATAGTTTTCGGTTGATCTCCACGATCACCATCTTTTCTGACGTCAACTGCATTTTTGACAACTGCACTACCAATCTTTACTACTATAGTTTTTCCTGTAGACGCCCCACAAGTTAAAAAACCCTCTCCGGCAGCAACCGCAATATCACAATAATCCACGTTCGTAAAACAATCAACTCCATTTACATCTTCATCAAAAAAATTAGATATAACTTGAGAACCATACTCAGTAGCAGCTCCAACTGCCGCTCCTACAAGATTTGCTAAAATTGGAAATTCTCCCTCAACATCAACATGTTTTACCGGATTTCCCATGCAATACGCATAAGGACTAACACCTTTATAATCCTCAAACATTGGATCCACACTCAGCCACATACCATTTGTTGGGTTCAAATATCGTGCACCGTAATAGTACAAGCCCGTTTCTTCGTCCAACTCCTTGCCATTGAAGAGATATGGTGTGTTCCATGTGCCGTTACGCTCCTCTACAAAAACTTCGCCATACGGGATGTAGGCAACACTTTGCACAACGTTTCCGCTATTGTCGGTCACCAACGCTGTAGAGCCTAAATGGTCCGGGTGATAGAAGAAAATCAAATGCTCGTAATCCGGCGTTTCAAAGGTATTGTCACCGGTTTGATTGTTGGATACCAACTCTTTCTCTCCGCAACAGAATGATTGTCCGCCAACATAATCATTCAACTCTCTTGGTTTGTTCATAACTCCCAACGAATCGTATCTTGCCAAAAGAGCTTTTGTTTGAGTATCATATATATCGCCAAAATCCACCTCTTTCAAATTCGCTCCGGCATACTCCTCACGTCTTGGGTCTGCACCAAACGCCTCTATATCACCCACTTTAGAGGCTATACGTTGCGTTCCGGCGTAGATGTGTTTGGTGTAGCGTCCGCCATTGGAAACCACCAAGTAAGGAGAAACATATCCAACAAACTTCACCAAAGCAGAGTCATTTTTCAATGCTTCTGCCCCATTCACAAACACGGACAGATCCGGAGCAGAGATTTTCACCGTTCTCTCTCCTGCAGCGTCGTAGAAGTAGTTAGAGACAAATCCGTTGTCGTTGATTGCCAACAGATGGTTGTCCTCGTCCCACAAGTATTGACGTACTTGCATGGCAGCAGTATCAGCAAAACTTGCAGAATCTATTCTTTCTGCCAAATCAGAAAGTTGCAACACAAGATTTCCATTGCCATCGAAAGCATACGAGTGTTCGCGACGGGTGGTATCGACCTCTTCGGTTGAAGAGCGATACTCTTTGGCATCCACACTCAACAAACGGAACGGATCTTTCGGGTCGTACTTGTAGGTAAAGTCGTGACCGGCTTTCAACGTACCGTCGAATATGTAATTGTATCTTCTCATAAAACTTTGACTACGAGTACAAAGATAGTAATTTACACCCACTCCTCCAAATACCTCTCAATGTTCCTCTTCTCGCCGCTGAAGTTCGCGCCAATCAGGGCTATCTTTTTGCCGCTTGCGAGGAACGGCTGGGCATAGTTCTTCTCCTTGATTTGAGCCATCGCCTCTTCGGCGGTGCCGTTGTATTTGAACTCGAAAACATAGACGTAATCGGGTGTTTCGATGGTCATATCTACACGACCGTCGGAGGTGTGATATTCCGCCTTTGTGTAGAGTCCGCAGAGGTTGCAAAGGATGAACAGCACGTTCTGGTAGTGGTTTTCAGTGTCCTTGATGAGGTCGTAGGGAGTGTTTGCGAAAAAAGATTTCAACCGTTTCATGAAGGCTGCAATATCGCCGGACTTCACCTCGTCAACGAAACTTCGAATCTGAAAAGCGCTCTTGCTCGGTTCTACAGAGGTGTACATCGGCAAAAGATAACGAAGGAAACCCTTCTTTACCTCCTCATTGGGGAAGTCCAATAAATATTCATCGTAGTCTTTATAATAGCCTTTGATGGTCAAATATCCGCTCTGAAAAATCACAGGGACAGGGTCGGATGATGCTATATCAACAGAATTCAGCACATCGCCGGTTACGCCTCCTTCCGCCAAATCTTCCAATCGGAAATTACTATTTATCAATAGTTTAACAAGGTATGACGGTGTGCCAGTTTCAAACCAATAGCTGCCGAATTTCAAGTTATCCAAAGTGTTCAAAACACTGAACGGATTATACATTCCAGGGGCATCTTCTGAAAAATGATAACCATCATAATTTCGCTTTAATTCCGAATAAGCCTTGTCCAAAGAAATTTTTTGAACACTCGCTAAACGCTGAACATACGGAGTCAAGACACCGCGCAACTCATCTTCATCAATACCGCAAAGATTATAATAGCGATTGTCTAAAGATATATCCTTCAAGTTGTTCAAGTCGCTGAACACGCTCACCTTGCCGAACTTCGTCACACCTGTGAGCATGGCGAACTTGATGCAGCCGTCCTTGCTTTTCAGTGCGCCGTAGAAGGATTTCAGTGTGGTACGGAATGTCTCCTGAAGCTTGTCATCGCCAATGGCTTGCAACAACGGCTTGTCGTACTCGTCCACTAAGATCACGACACGCTCGCCGGTCTTTTCGTAGGCTCGCTGAATAACTCCCTCAAAACGTGCGCCGAACGATTTTTCCAGTTCATTTCTGC
>JAFOXE010000111.1 GCA_017425765.1 Paraprevotella sp.
ATTGGATGCCGGAATTGGTAAACAGCACCGATTTGTTCACCATTTTGGTAGATGTAAATCAAGATAAGCACAACTCTCCGTTGGTGTCGCAACTAACCTTTAATAACTCAACTACTCGCATCGAAGGCTCCGTTCCGGCCAAGACCTATTATCTTCCGGTAGGTGCTACTGTGACGTTGAAGAGCATGACCTATCGAGGTTATACTTTTGAAGGTTTCGTGGATGCAAACGGCAATTCTGTACAGAGCTATGACAAGATGGTGCTGCCTGCAGGCGGTATGTCCCTGGCGGCTAAATATACGGCCAACGACGAGCGTATCTTGTTTGATAACCTTCATCCTTATCCTTACCGCATCCCCGCTATTGCTACAGCACCTAATGGAGACATCTTAGCCTTCTCCGACTACCGTCCATGCCGTGCCGATATTGGTAATGGAGATGTGGACGTCGTATGCCGCATTTCTACCGACAACGGTGTAACATGGGGCGACGAGTTTGTGGTGGCAGACGGTAATGGCAGTGCCCTTAACGTGATGGAAACCGGTTACGGCGACGCCGCCGTAGTGGCCGACCGCGAGAGCAACAAAGTATTGGTAATGATGGTGTGCGGTAGAACCGTATGCGGAGATAGCCAATGGGATCCCAGTAAGGCTGGTGATCCAGATGCTGAAAAGGTAAACCGTGCGGCTCGTGTGTATTTCACTTACAACGAGGGAACCAAGACCTGGGATAAGGGTGAAATTGTAGAGGTTACCGACGACATCTATCAGTTGTTTGTGGATGACGAAGGTAATGCCACCGTGCCTTCTTACTTCATCGGTTCAGGACGTATTTTCCAAAGCCGTGTGGTGAAGAAAGATCAATACTATCGTTTGTATTGCTCTCTATGGACAAACAGTGGCGGTAACCGCGTCATCTACTCCGACGACTTCGGTGGTACATGGCATATCTTGGGCACCGTTGCCGATCGTCCGGCACCGGATGGTAACGAGCCTAAGTGTGAGGAGTTGCCCGATGGAAGCGTAGTGCTCAGCAGCCGTAAATATAATGGTCGTTACTTCAACATCTTCACTTTCAACAACGAGGAGAAGACCACCGGTACATGGGGCCAAGTTGTGTCCAGCAACAATGTGGACAACGGTTTGAGCTTCGGCGGAAATTCTACTAATGGTGAAATCTTCATGATAGAGGGTGTTAATGCCGACGGAGATGTTAAGAAAATCTTCTTGCAATCCATTCCTACCGGTAATGATCGTAGTGATGTGGCCATCTATTATAAGGAAATAGACGAAGCAACAACTTATACTCCTACCACCTTGGCACAAGGTTGGAGCCTAGGTAAGCAGGTAAGCGATAAGGGATCTTGCTATTCTACTATGACCATGCAGAAGAATGGAAAAATAGGATTCATCATGGAAGAAGAGCCGGGTGGATACACCATTGTGTACATCCCATATAGCGTTAGCGACGTTACAGCCGGAACCTACACCGACATCCACACAGCAGAATCTAAAGAAGCCATGGATTTGTTGTCGAGAGTCGGAGTGGGTGTACCTACTGAGAATGGTCCGGCGCGTACTGCGTTCCGCAACGCAATTAACGCCTTCAAGAACAATTGGGTGACCGACGCCAGCAAGGCTGCATTGGACGAAGCGATGAACACTTACATGAGCAACACAGACGATATCCAATTGCCGGAAGACGGTAAGGTGTATGTGTTTAGTTTCCGTAATGAGGACGCATCTATGTTCTATTATTTAGATGCGGTATACAATAGCACCAACGGAACGTTTAGCTTGAATCGTGTGGAGCGTCCAACCGGTGTTTCGGGAGAATACCTTCCCAATACCGCCAAGTTTGTGTGCCGTAAGCATGATAGTGGAGAATATCCTTACACGTTTGTGCCCATTGGTCAGCAAGGATATGTAAACTATCAAGGTGTAAATACCACCTATACGACGGGCAGAAATCAAGCGTACGTACACTCAATGTATGAAGGTAGGAACAAGGGAGGAACTATCGATGATAAGTCTGCAAAAAATCTTTTCGGATACGTGTATGTCTGCTTCGAGAAGCGTGGAGCAGGAAATAATGCTGATAAAACAGGTGTGTTCATCATCAACCATTTAGACAATGAACTACCTTTTAACTATTCTTCTGCGCCCTTCTTGAACGGGACCTACACTTCTGCCTTTACTATGGAGGAAGTAGAATATCCTAATGTGGTGACCTTGAATGCTACTTCTGCTGCCGACACTAAATTGGTTGGATTGCCCGAAAATGGTACCATCGGCACATTTAGTGCACCCTTTGCTACGGTAATTCCTGAAGGCGTCGAGGCATATTATGCAACAATTGCAGACGAACATGCCACTTTGACAAAGGTTGAAGGTCAAGCCATCCCCGCCAACCAAGGTGTACTCCTAATTGGTGAAAGCGACGTAAACAAGGTGCGTATGGTTCCGGCCACAGCAGAAACTCCGGCGAACTTGGCAGGCGTAAACCACTTCCAACACAGTGCCGGTGCAAGCAAGACCTTGGAGGTAGGCGACTACATTCTTTCACGTGGTAGTCAGGGCATCGCCTTCTACAAGGCAAAAACCGGCTCAAACATTGCCATGAATAAGGCATATCTTACCGCTCCTACCGAGGCCGGAATCAAGAGTTTTGTGTTTGCCGAAACCACCGGTATCGAAGAGGTGAAGAAGGAAACTGAGCAAATCCAAACTATTTATGACATGGCCGGACGTAGATTGCAACGCATTTCTCGTCCAGGAATCTACATTGTGAACGGCAAAAAGGTTTTAGTAAAATAATTTAGGACGTGTTCCCCTCGTTTTGGCGAGGGGAACATCCCTACTCATTGACATATTAACCCTATTACAATAAGACGAAAATGATAAAGAAAGAATATATGCAACCCACGCTTACTGTGGTGGACGTGGAAATTACTGAGATGTTGGCCGTGAGCATCGGTTTCGTAGAAGAAGAGGTGGATGGCGGTGATGCCATGGTTAAGGTGGACAAAGGTGGCGGTTGGGGACGCCCTCAAAACAAACTTTGGGAGGACTAAACCTCACGCTACAGTCTGATAGATAGATTACATTGCCGCCGTGCAGCCCCATGAGGTTGCACGGCGTCTGTTTTATGTAAGGGTATAGATAAGGCACAAGGTATACGCACATAGCAAAGAGCGTGTATGTGTGAAAAACGACTTAGAAATGCCTGCCCAAAGGTGAAAACACGTTCAATTTCAGTGTGGAACGTGAAAAAAAAGAAAATCCGACCCGCTTGTGCATAAAAACTCTTATCTTTGCGAAGATTAGACGTAACAATCGTATGGACAAAAAAAGAATTATAATCATTGCCGCAGCTGTCGGCATTGCCGTGTTGGGTGTAGTAAGCTATCTTGCTTTCTCGTTGCATCAAAAAAACATTGAGAACGAGGAAATGTTGATGCTGGCCGAGATGGACAAACGTGAGATGGAGAACGAGTATGCTCAGTTTGCCGTACAGTATAGCGAAATGAAAACGCAGATTAACAACGATTCACTTATAGCACAGTTGGACCGTGAGCAGCGCCGCACCGAAGAATTGCTTGAGGAACTAAAGCGTGTGAAGTCGAACAACGCCAAGGAAATCAGACGCTTGAAGCAAGAATTGGCTACCCTGCGTACCATCATGCGTGGCTACATCATGGAAATCGATTCGCTTAACCGTTTGAATCAGGCTTTGGCCAAGGAGAACAAGAAGGTGAAAGCCCAATACAACGAGGCACAAACCCACATCTCCAGCCTGACTACCGAGAAAGAAACCTTGACCGAGAAGGTGGCCATAGCCTCACAACTTGATGCAACCTCCATTACCGTGACCGGCAAGAATAAGCGTGGCAAAACGGCAAAGAAAATTAAGGATGTGAAGAAGTTTGTGATTGACTTTGTGATTACGAAGAACATTACCGCTTCGACCGGGATCCGTCCGGTGTACGTGCGCATCCTGCGTCCTGCCAATACCGTGGTAACCTCGGGCGGAACATTTACCTATGAAAACCGTCAGCTGGAATACACCGTCATGAAGGAGATTGAATATACCGGCGAGGAACATCCCGTAACTATGTACTGGGACGTGGCCGAGTACCTAAGTCCGGGTAAATATCGTGTGGACATCTTCTGCGATGGAAACAATATAGGAACCTCTTACTTTGAGTACGAGAAATAAGAAAAACGGGGCGCACAACTGCTCCCAAAAGACACGAGCATGTGGAGGGTATCTACACGCTCGCCAAAATGAAACGAGATGCTCATGTGGTGCAGCACTACATGAGCATCTCGTTTTTTGTGGGATGCAGGCCACGGTGTGTACTCCGTGTGCCGCACGCGAAAAGGGGGTGAGTGCTTAGGTGTTTCGCACCAAGCGTGCCAAATAATCATAATGTTCGCCTTCTTGCACCAACTCCGCCGTGAAGCCGTTTTCCGATGCGTGATAGGCCAACGTATGGAAATCGATGTACAACCAATCGAACGGCCGGCCTGTGATGCGACGATACTTCATGCGGAAATCCACCTCGCCATAGTATCCGGCGTTCAGGTCGATGTCCATACAACCGTCTTCGTCCTCAAAAATGTAGCGTAGGTCGCTCGAATCCATCAGAATCTGACCGCCCGGTTTCAGTTGCAATTTCATCTTCTTGAAAAACTCCGGCAAGCGATCTATTTTGCCTATGATGCCGGAACCGTTCATGAGCATGAGCACCGTATCGAACGAATCGATAAATTGCGGGTCGAAGAGGTCGACGTGTTGAACCTCCGTAATCCCTCGGCGCTGCATGACTTCGACCGAGAGAGGCGATACGTCAATAGCCGTTACGGAAAAGCCCTGTTGCTGAAGGGGCAGAGCATGACAACCGGCCCCAGCCCCTACGTCCAATACGCGGCCACGACATTCGGACATGGCTTTACGTTCAAGAGGTGACATGTCCGAGGGGGCACGAAAGAGCATGGGAACCGACATTTCGTCTTCGTCGAACAAAGACGACAAGACACGCAAGCGACCGGCCTTTCCGGTTTCGAAATACTCCAAAATGGCCGAACCCATCGGGTCTTCTGAGGGGGAGAGTAGTGCTGAACGGTACATCGGATAAGAATTTGTTTGAGGACAAAAATACGGATAAAGAACGAGATGCAAAACATTTGCAAAGGAAGAATTGAAAGAAACTTACGACCGCACAGCAAACTGTGCAGGCAAACAAAATACACCTTTCCGACCCAAAAACGACAGATTTAGACCTCTGTATGTTGGCACAACCGATAAAATTGTCTAAATTCGCACCTTAATGAAAGGTTACTTCTGCACCTCGGACATGAAAAAAACAAAACTTTAAATCAATAATACGTAAAAACTATGGAAGCCGTATTTAGTTACATCATCGGTTTGGGTGCCGCCGTAATGATGCCCATCATCTTCACCCTTCTGGGTGTGTGTATTCGTATTCCCTTTTCTAAGGCGCTCAAGAGCGGTCTTTATGTGGGTGTGGGTTTTGTGGGCTTGTCCGTCATCACCGGTTTGCTTACCAGCAGTTTAGGCCCCGCCTTGACTAAGGTGGTGGAAATTTACGACCTTGAATTGGGCGTGTTCGATATGGGGTGGCCTGCGGCAGCTTCGGTAGCCTATAACACCTCGGTAGGTGCGTTCATCATTCCGGTGTGCTTGGGCGTGAACTTGTTGTTGCTGATACTTGGATGCACCCGTACGGTGAACATCGACTTGTGGAATTATTGGCATTTTGCCTTCATCGGTGCCGTGGTGTATTTTATGACCGATAGCATAGCATGGGGTTTCTTTGCCGCCGTGATTTGCTACATCATCACCCTTGTATTGGCCGACTACACTGCCGATAAGTTTCAAAAGTTCTACGATAAAATGGACGGTATTTCTATACCTCAACCCTTTTGCCAAGGTTTTGTACCCTTTGCCATTGCCATCAATAAGGTGTTGGATATGATACCGGGTTTTGACAAGTTGAACATCGACGCCGAGGGTATGAAACGTAAATTCGGTTTGTTGGGTGAGCCTTTGTTCTTGGGTGTGCTTGTGGGTTGCGGCATTGGCGCTTTGGCTTGTAAGAACGGACAAGAATTGGTTGACGGTATTCCCGGAATTTTAGGTTTGGGTATTAAGATGGGTGCCGTGATGGAGTTGATTCCACGCATCACCAGTTTGTTTATCGAAGGCTTGCGCCCAATTTCCGACGCTACTCGCGCTTTGATAGCCAAGAAGTTTGGCGAAGATGCCAAGTTGCACATCGGTATGAGTCCGGCATTGGTCATCGGTCATCCTGCTACTTTGGTGGTATCGTTGTTGCTGATTCCGGTTACTTTGGTGTTGGCCGTAGTGCTGCCGGGCAATGAATTCTTGCCGTTGGCCTCGTTGGCCGGAATGTTCTATGTGTTCCCACTCATTCTGCCCATCACCAAGGGCAATGTGTTGAAGACCTTTATCATCGGACTGGTGATGATGGTGGTGGGATTGTATTTTGTTACCTATATGTCGGGCGATTTCACTAAGGCTGCTACCGATGTGTATGCACGCACTCAGGATGCTGCCGTGAAGATTCCGGAAGGATTCAGCGCCGGCTCTTTGGACTTTGCTTCCAGCCCGTTGGCCATCCTTATCTATGCCTTCACCAAATATAGCGTATACATCGGTGCTGCCGTGCTCACCGTTCTTACCTTAGGTTTGGTGGCATGGAATCGCCGTAACATCCTGAAAAAATAATTCACACAATAAATTAGCAATATGAAGAAATTAGCATTTGTTTTGATGATGGGCATGGCCGCACTTTCGGCACAAGCTCAAGTGAACTACACCGTGCAAACGGCTTGTCATCCACAAGATGTAAAAAACTACGACACCGAGCGCTTGCGCAGCTCCTTCTTGATGGAGAAGGTAATGGCCGCTGATGAAATCAATGTGACTTATACCTTGTACGACCGCTTAATCTATGGTGGAGCAATGCCCGTAAATAAGGTGCTGCGTCTGGAAACCTTCCACGAGTTGAAGGCAGAGCACTTCCTTGACCGTCGAGAATTGGGCGTGATCAACGTGGGTGGTGACGGAGTGGTTACGGTAGACGGCGTGGAGTATGCCATGAAGTTTAAGGAAGGTTTGTATGTGGGTTGTGGAAAGAAGGAAGTAACCTTCAAGAGCAACGATCCTCAAAATCCGGCCAAGTTCTACATCAACTCAACTCCTGCCTATAAGGAGTATGTAACTCAGCTCATCACTACCGACCAAAAGGCTGATAAGAAGAAGTATGCCATAGCAAAGTCTGACAAGTATGGTAAGATGGAAGATAGCAACGACCGCGTAGTGAATCAGTTGATTGTGAAGTCGGTGTTGGAAGGCGTGAAAGGTGGTGGTACCAACCAATTGCAGATGGGCTTGACCGAATTGAAGCCCGGATCAGTATGGAACACCATGCCGGCACACACCCATACACGTCGAATGGAAGCCTATTTCTACTTCAATGTGCCCGAAGGAAATGCCGTATGCCACTTGATGGGCGAGCCTAAGCAGCAACGCCTTGTGTGGATGCACAATGAACAAGCCATTACATCGCCCGAGTGGTCGATTCATGCTGCTGCCGGCACCAGCAACTATATGTTTATATGGGGTATGGGTGGCGAAAACCTAAACTATGGCGATAAGGACGAAATTAAATATACTGAAATGCGTTAAGCTATAAGGTGTACCCAACAATGCGCCCCGCACGGCATCTTGAATGCTGTGCGGGGCGTTGTTTTTTATACGGGGTGTGCGTAAAACTACTTATGAATCTTTACGATGTGTGTGGGTGGTTGCTCCATGTTGCGACGGTCGGTTTGCGTCACGACGCGGGCGGCCAATGTTCTGAAGGCACGTCCCACGAGGCTGTCTTTGTCAAGTGCCTCTGGTGTTCCGTTGTCGCCATTTTCGCATATGCTCTGTACCACCGGTATTTGTGCCAATAGCGGAAGGTTCATCTCTTCGGAAAGTTGTTTTACACCTTCACGACCGAACAAGTAATACTTGTTTTCGGGGAGTTCGGCAGGAGTGAACCACGACATGTTCTCAACCAAGCCCAAGATGGGTACGTTGATTTTGTCGGTTTGGTACATATTGATGCCCTTGCGTGCGTCGGCTAAAGCTACCTTTTGCGGTGTGCTGACAATGACAGCGCCGGTGATGGCCAGGTTTTGTACCAATGTTAGGTGAATGTCGCTGGTGCCTGGGGGGGTGTCTAATACAAAGTAGTCTAACTCGCCCCACGCGGCCTCGCCAATGAGTTGTTTCAGAGCATTGCTGGCCATGCCACCACGCCATATCGTGGCTTGGTCGGGGTTATAAAAAAAGCCAATGGAGAGCATCTTGACACCATATTTTTCTATGGGGATGATGAGGTCGCGACCGTCAATGCGTTCGGCATACGGACGTTCGCTCTCCACTTGAAACATTTTGGGGATGCTCGGGCCGAAGATGTCGGCATCCAGAAGACCTACTTTGTAGCCCATTTGTGCCAAGGCTACAGCCAAGTTGGCCGCAACGGTTGATTTGCCCACACCGCCCTTTCCGGACGATACGGCGATGATGTTTTTCACTCCGGGCAGTAAATGCTCTACCTCGGGACGCGGAGCTTGCAAGGTTTTAGTTTTAATTTCCACTTCAACTTCCTTGCCCACATAAGCATGGATGGCCGCTTCGGCAGCTTTCACGATGGACTTCAAGAAAGGGTTGGTGGGTTTATCGAATATCAGCGAAAAGCTGACGTGCAAGCCGCTGATGCGAAGGTCGTCTTCCACCATTTCGGCCTCGACAATGTTTTTGCCGGTTCCGGGATAACGCACTGTGGCCAGTGCATCCATTATCATTTTAGGATAGAGTGTCATTATAAGGATGTGTATAGAATTATTTACTTACCTCAAGGCCGCTGCGCTTTGAGCGGTTGTAGCTGCGATACTCGTCAAGTTCAATTTCCACGTCCGGCTCGCTGAGCTTGCCCTCTTGAGGCAATCGGAAACGTAGGTATTTGATGTTCAATCCACGAGCAATCCATTGCTGTTCGTAGTAGGTTTGTATGCTTAAGATACGTGCCTCTTCCGTATCGGTTTGTTGTGTCAAGGTGCTGTGGTACAAATCGTCGGTATCGAATTCTACGGGCAACGCGTTGTGCTGCACCATGTATTTGGTATATGTGTACAGGAAGTTTGAGTCCGTCTTCAAATGGATAAGACCTTGCTCGCCCATAAAACGGCGATAGCGCTCCATGAAGAAAGTAGATGTGAGGCGTTTGGTAACTTTTTTCATCTGCGGATCGCTGAAAGTCAACCAGATCTCGTCAACTTCGCCGGCCTCGAAAAAGCGGTCGATGATCTCGATGTTGGTGCGCAGAAAAGCAACATTCTTCAGCCCTTCTTTCATGGCTTCGGTGGCGCCTGTCCACATGCGTGCCCCTTTGATGTCCACCCCAATGAAGTTCTTTTCCGGATATAATTTGGCTAGCCCTACGGTGTATTCACCACGTCCGCAACCGAGTTCCAGCACGATGGGGTTCGTGTTGTGGAAAAAAGATTCTTTCCATTTCCCTTTCATATCGAAGGGGACATTGTCCATAACCGAGAAAGGATATTCGAACACGTGAGGATAACTTGCCATATCGGCGAACTTCGCTAACTTGCCTTTGCCCATATCTTATTATGTTTTATGCCACAAAGATAGTCACTTTCATGCAAATGCCCAAGAAAACAGACCTACAACCTTTTGTGGCGGCATAGGTGTAAAAATGAAACAAGCCGAACACTTTTTGCAAGGTGTTCGGCTTGATGTTAAGGGTATGTGTAGTTGTTATATTATTTATTCGATAACCACTTGAGTCCAGTTGTGAACGTCCGGTTCTATACCATATTGTATATTGCGTAGCTTGGTGTAGAGCTTCAAGCTGATAGGGCCCGGCTTTCCGTCCTTGCTGATGACGTAGCTCTTGTTGTTTTCTATATCGTCGATGCGTTCGATAGGGCTGATAACCGCAGCGGTGCCGCAAGCGCCGGCTTCTTCGAATGTAGCAAGCTCCTCTTCAGGGATGGGACGGCGTTCTACCTTCAGGCCCAAATCCTCGGCAAGTTGCATCAAACTCTTGTTGGTAATGGAAGGAAGAATGGAAGTGGATTTCGGTGTGATGTACGTGTTGTTCTTGATTCCAAAGAAATTGGCTGCACCACACTCGTCGATGTACTTCTTCTCCTTAGCATCGAGATAGAACTCGCAAGAATAGCCTAGGTCGTGTGCTTTCTTGTTGGCCTGAAGGCTGGCTGCGTAGTTACCACCCACCTTGTAGATGCCGGTGCCCAACGGTGCCGAACGGTCGAACTCACGGATAATGACGTAAGGGTTAGTGGCAAAACCACCCTTGAAATATGGGCCTACAGGCGTAACGAAGATAATGAAAAGATATTCATCTGCCGGGCGAACACCTACTTGTGCACCGGTACCGATGAGTAGGGGGCGGATGTATAGGGTTGCTCCACTTTCGTAAGGAGGAATGAAACGTTCGTTCATTTTCACCACCTTGCGCACCATTTCTTGGAATATTTCTGAGGGCAACTCAGGCATAAGTATGCCTCGGCAGGTGCTTTGAAGGCGTGCTGCGTTCTCGTCCATGCGGAATACGCGCACCTTACCATCCGGACAGCGGTATGCCTTAAGTCCTTCAAAAGCCTCTTGGCCATAGTGCAAGCAAGTGGCGGCCATGTGCAAGTTGATGGTTTGTTCGGAGCTGACTTCTATCTCGCCCCATTTACCGTTGCGATAATAGCAACGTACGTTGTAGTCGGTCGGCATATAGCCGAATGACAAATTAGACCAATCTATTTCTTTCATATCTTATGTTTTTCTGTTCTATGCGGGAAACAAAAGTACACAAAATAATCTCATTTTTGTCGTATTGTCGCAAAAACTTTGATTTTAGGTGTTATTTTTCCACTGCTTTGAGCATTTGTTGTATCTCCTCATCAGTGGCCGTCAGCTTTTCCTTGCAGAAGGCTATTAAGTTTTGTGCTTCTTTCAGTCGTTCGGCAAGCTCGTCGATGCTCATTTTGCCGCTCTCCATATCGGCGGTTATTTGCTCCAATCGTTGGATGGCCTCTTCGTAGTTGAGTGTTTTCTTCTTCATGTTGTAGTTATTTTACCACAGAGTGCACTTGGCCCTCTGCCAATTGGGTGATTATTTCGTCGCCGGGTTTCAGTTCGTGGGCGTTCTTTACGATGCGTCCGTTTATGCGTGTTAGGCTATAGCCTTGCTGCAGAATACGTTCCGGATTCATTGCCTCGCAACGCAAGGAGAGCATTTGTAGCTTATTTTTTTCGGCCGCAATACGGTTCGATAGTGCTTGATGCAGTTTTATCTGAATCAGGCTCTGTCTTTGTTGTTCCTTACGGCAGCGGTCGAGGGATGCGCCTTGCAGACGGAGTGAATTCTGCTGCAAAATAAATGCACCTTCACGAATGGTTTGTGCAGCTCCGAAGGTAATGCTACGCTTCAGTTGCTCCATGTGCTCTTGTTGGGTGGCAAGGATGTGTTGTGTCAGTGCCGTAATTTGTTGTTGGCACAGCAGCACCTGATTCAGTGCCTGATGTTGGTGTGCAATGAGGAAGGCCGCTACGGCTGTGGGTGTTTTCAGGCTTGTGTGTGCCACATGATCGAGCACGGTTTCGTCCCTTTCGTGCCCAATTCCGGTAAGGATGGGCAAGGGGAATTGTGCGCAAGCTGCAGCCAACAGATAGGTGTCGAAGTCCGACAAATCGCTAGTAGCCCCTCCTCCGCGTATGATGACCACGGCATCCCATAGTTTGTTCTCACTCAGTATGTTCTCAAGAGCTTGCAAGATGCTTTCTTCTACACGAGCACCTTGCATGATGGCAGGGAACAACTTGAGATGGAAACGAAGATGGTGTTCGTTGTGCCACAATTGGTGACAAAAGTCGCCGAAACCTGCTGCGGTGGCCGATGAGATGACGGCAATGCGGTTGAGCGACGGAGGCATTATGAGTTCCTTGTTGTCGTTCAGAATACCTTCTTCCTCCAAGCGAAGTAAGATTTCTCTGCGGCGGCGTGCCATGTCGCCTAAAGTGTAATCGGGGTCGATATCGTTCACCACCAGAGTGTAGCCATAGAGTTCGTGAAAGCTTACCGACACCATTACCGATACGGCCAAGCCCGCTCGCAAACTTTGTCCTGTGGTGCGTTCAAAGGCCGGTGCAAGTAGTTGATATGTGCTGCTCCAGATGGCTCCTTTTGCTCGTGCCAACAACCCCGTTCCTTGCTTGTTTTTTTGCACGAACTCCACGTAGAAATGGCCGTTCGATGCTAAGCGGGCCTCGCTCAACTCCGCCTGCAACCAATAGGTTTCGTCAAGCGACGAATCTAAGGTGTTGCGCACCAAACTGTTCAGTTCGTATAGGGTAATGGGTTGTGTCATGCTATATATTATATAAGGTAGGCGTTGATGCCCCTTTGCGAGGCTATGTAGGCGCCACCTACCAAACGGTCGTTTTTATAGAATACAGCCGATTGTCCCGGTGTGATGGCCGAGGCCGGCACATTCAAGTGTACCAACAACATTTCGTCGCCCACATTCCCATTTGTGCCGTCGGCAAACAATCGAGTTACTTTTTTAACGGTGCAGGGTATAGGGCGACTGCGGTAGCGTATGCGCACCGTTATGCCTTCGCTCAAAAGAGCTTCTGTGTCGGCAATTTGTGCTTGTTCCAAAAGCAAATCGGATGAGAGAAGTTGTTCTGCATCTCCCAGCATCACGGTGTTTTTTTCGGCGTTGATGCGTAGTACAAAGGCCGGTTTGCCCAAAGCTATACCCAATCCTTTACGTTGTCCTACGGTATAGTTAGCACATCCGGCATGCGTGCCTAGTACACGTCCTTCGCTATCCACGAACTTTCCGGGTTGCACCCTTTCGTTCCAATCCGGCAACTGCTGCTGAAGGAATTCTCGGTAGTCGCCCTCGATGAAGCATACTTCCATGGATTCTCCCTCCTTAGCTTTCACGGCATA
>JAFOXE010000112.1 GCA_017425765.1 Paraprevotella sp.
CGGTATGAAAATTGAATTCAGTGGTGAATACGGTGCATGGCAACCCAATTTCAGTTCGCCTATAGCTGCTAAAATGATTGAAGTATATAGAGATTTATTTGGTGAAGAGGCGAAGACAAAGGTAATACATGCCGGTTTGGAATGCAGTATGATAGGTAATATTTATCCAAGCATGGATATGGTGAGTTTTGGACCTACCATACGTTGTCCACACACTCCGGATGAGTGTTGCAACATACCTTCGGTCGCAAGATTTTGGGAGTTCTTGAAGGCTCTGTTGAGTCAGGTTCCCGATAAAAAATAAATCTTATTGTGATGATGGCAAAGGCTCGTGTGTAACAGTACGAGCCTTTCTTCTTATTTATTGAAAATGAGATGGTCATGTGGGTCAAAATACATGCTCATCTCGATTGATTTTCCTGTACGTGTTGATGCAACGAGGCGTAGGCCTTGATTTGTCGACACGTACGTCTTTTTTTATACCCTTGCAGATGTACTTTTAAGAGGGTGTTCAGTACCTGTTGACATGCAGTTCTGTTGATTTAAGTTTAAGTAACATATAATAATGTGGCGTACGTCTTTTTTTTCTTAGTTTTGCCTCACTATATTTGAAAAAGGTAATGAAGAAGTTCGTCTTGTATTCTCTTAATAATTATCTGCACACCGTGTGGTGTGTGGTTTTGTTTGTATGGTGTGTGGTGACTATTTCGGCACAGAGTTACGAACAGATGTGGAAACAAGTAGCTCAATTCCGTGAGCAGGGTTTGCCACAATCGGCATTACAATCGGTTGAGAAGATAGAAAAAAAAGCACATCGCGAAGGTAATAAAGGACAAGCATTATCTGCCTTTTTGCAGTCTTGTGTACTGCGTCAGAAGATCGTACCGGATAGTTTTTTTGCCAATGTCCATCGTATGGAGGCGATGAAGTCATCTTCGACCAATTTGGTGGAACAATCGGTAATTGCTTCGATTTTAGGTCAAGTTTATGCACAAAACAGGTATAGAAGTCAGTTGTCGAGCAGTTTGACTTCAGCACATCCCGACAGCATACGAGAGTGGTCGGTGATGCAATACGACAGCGCCTCGGTGGCCAATTATATTCTTTCCATGAAGCCGGTAATGGAACTGGCCCGTGAAAAGTCAGCACAATGGCTCCCTTTCGTACAAAAAGGTAAGGAGTCGGCATATTTTGAAGGCGACCTATTAAATGTGGTAGGGCGCAGAGCTGCTGAAGGGGTGCTCACTTTGTATTCCTTAGAACAAGATTCTATGCTTAAATTGGCTGATAGAATTAGGTGTTTGATGTTGACCGAATATCGTCGAAATGGGAACGAAAAGGCCGTTCTATTTGTTTCCTTGGATTCTATACGTGCTCATCGGAATTATGAAAATAATTATATGTTGCATGTTCCTTTTGAGGATGGTCTAGATGCAGAGAAGGGTGTGTTGTTATCCTCTATTTATAAATCTTATGCCTGTTTATTGTCCAACTACGCGCATCTTCCGGAGGCATCTGAGGTGTACTTGGAAATGCAAGAACTGAATGTGTCCGATAGTTTGAAAGTGCAGTGGCTTCTTCAGGCTTTGGAATTATATCCTAAGTATGCGCGGCGCCAGGCGCTCGACAATTGTTTGAAACTTCTAAACTGTCCTCGTTTGGAATGGCAAGCACCTTCTGTTTTCTACCCTAAGAAAACGTATGCCCTTCCGTTGGTGATACGCAATTTACAATCGTTGCGTGTACAAATGTTCCGTATGTCGGAATCTTTTTCCGAAAAGGAGTTTAATGGAATGTCAGAACCTCTCTCGTACGTAAAGAGGACCGGAGTACAAATAGATGAGTTTACACATAAATTCAAAACATATCCTCCTTACAAAGATCTTGTTGATTCAATACGGTGGACAGCCCCCGACATAGGTCGCTATGTGATGGTTGTTCATCCACAAACAGATGCGCTGTTGAAAAAAACACCGCAACCCTTGTGTGTGCCGATGTACGTTTCGAGGTTGCAGTTTGTGTATCAAATAGCCGGCGGTGCCGAGGTGTGGGGCAGCGTAGTTGATGCCGAAACAGGTGCCCCCATCTCGGGCGCTTGTGTGCAGTGGTACGACGGAATGCAAGATGATAGGGAATTGGGTAAGGTAACATCGGATTTAGAAGGCATGGTGCCTCCCATTTCGTTGCCCAAGAGTGCCTATATAACGGCTCGAGTGTCGTGGGGAGAAGATGTGCATCTGCCCATGAACAATGGCAATAGAATTTGGATAGGTGGAAAAGCGGAACTGAAACCACTGAAACGAGTTCATATTTTTACCGACAGAGCTATATATCGTCCGGGTCAGATGGTGCAGATAGCCGGAGTGGTATACGAACAGAATGGTAATGATTCGCGAGTGCTGTTCAATGAGGAACTGAAGATGTCGGTTTATGATGCACAAGGACAAGAACTTTACAATACGCCGTTGAAAACGGATGAGATGGGAGCAGTATCGGCAGAGTTCGTACTTCCTCAAGTAGCATTGACGGGCACTTATCGTATTTCATTGGATAATGTGAGTGCATGGATACGAGTGGAAGAATATAAACGTCCTACCTATCAAATAGCGATAGAGAAGAACGCTACTCCTTATTCCTTTGGTGACACGTTGTTGCTGAAAGGCTCGGTGCGTACGCTGACCGACGTACCTATGCGTCATGCTCGTGTTCTGGTCAGTGGTCGGTGGGATAATCCTGTGATTTGGCGTCGGCGTAGTACAGAGCAAAAAATAAATTACGATACAATTTATACGGATGAAAAGGGTGTTTTTGAGCTAAGATTTCCTTTGCAGTGGGCAGATGCGGCACGATATGGTGAGGGAAGTTTGCGCATTCATTTAGAGGCGATGAGCCCTTCGGGCGAAACGTCTACATTAGACTATTCTTTGCCCGTGGCAAAAGCGTCTGTACGTTTGCACGCGAATGTAGTTCCTTTGCAGAACAAACGGAATCTGGCGTCATGGCAGTTTATTGTGGAGTCTTTGTTGGGAGAGCCACAGGATGCGGAAGTTCATTATGAATTGACGGACGAATCTACGGTTCCGACATCACAAAATAAGTCACTCAAGGGTACGGTTAAAGCGAACCAGTATATTGAGGTGGATAAAATATTGAGTGCATTGCCCAATGGTAGATACCGCCTTAAAAGTACCCTATATTTTGGCAAGGATACATTGACTACATCCGATAGTTTTTTCTTGTTTGATGAGCGAGATACAAGATTACCCATCGACACGGCAAGTTGGTTTTATTGTGCACGTGATTCGTTTGATGAGTTCACTCCGGCGCGAATTTATGCAGGTAGCAGCAGCAAGAATGTGTCCTTGTATTATGAATTATGTGGTGTGGAAGGTTTGTTGGAGCGAAAGCGATTTGAGTTTTCCGACTCCGTGTTGTGTTTCAACATTCCTTATAAACAAGAGTATGGCACGTCGGTGAAGGTACATTTTACCTTTGTGAAGGGCGAGCGAACGTACCGATGTGAACGCAATATTGTGAAGAGGGAGCCTGATAAAAATCTTCGTTGGAGGTGGACCTCTTTCCGCGATAAATTGCAACCGGGCACTCAGGAGTCTTGGACGTTACGTGTGGAAAATCCGGATGGTACGCCGGCCTCTGCTCGTTTACTAGCAGTGCTGTATGATGCGAGTTTGGAGCGTTTTGCTCGCCATAAATGGGTGTTGAATCCCTATATATATCGTTCTTTTATATCCACACAATGGGGCGTGGCACGACCGCATCCATGGTCCTTTGGGTCTTATAAGACTATATTCCTACAACAAATTTTGGCGGAAGTTCCTTCTATGACCTTCGACTTTTTCAACTTGGAATGGTTGGGTGTTAGCTCGGCGGACGAAACATTGCAAGGACGTATCTCAGGTTTGAACATGGTTGCCAACTCCGCAGGTTTGGGCTCGGGTGCAATTAAGCGTTTGCGTGGCACCTCTACCAATGGTGGATTTATGGTAGAGGAAGGTCTTGCGTTACATTCGTCAGTTTATGATGAGGCCGATACGAAGGCAACAACATTCTCAAAATCCAAAGAAGTAGGGAGCACGGTTTTGGAACAAGATGGTATAGAAAACACGAATGACGAATGGATGGAGACAAAGGATTTTGTGCGGACCAACTTTAACGAAACCGCTTTTTTCTATCCTCGTTTGCACACCGACACAAAGGGTGAAGTAGGCCTTAGTTTTACCCTTCCGGAGAGTGTGACTGCTTGGAATTTTCTGGGTGTTGCCTATACGCAGCAGATGAATACGGTCAATTTGAATGCCCAAGTAATAGCCAAGAAGGACTTCATGGCAGAATTGCACCTTCCTCGTTTTGTGCGAGAGGGGGATAGATGTGTTTTGCAAGCTACGCTCCGCAATCAGTCGTCGGATGTACAGAAAGGTGTGGTGAGAATAGAAGTGTACGACCCCGAGAACGAGAAGGTTGTCTATACGATGAAGGAGAAATTCAAACTTCCGGAGGGGCAAGATACAGTGATGAGTTGGGATGATTTTGTGGTTACCGAGAAATATCCGTTGTTGGTGTGTCGTATAATTGCAAAAAGTAA
This sequence comes from Paraprevotella sp., assembly GCA_017425765.1. GTDB lineage: Bacteria > Bacteroidota > Bacteroidia > Bacteroidales > Bacteroidaceae > Paraprevotella. The sequence continues at coordinate 4,604 of JAFOXE010000112.1, forward strand.
CGACTATTCGGACGGAGAGCAACGCTATCTTCCGGTATTGTCGTCAAGAGAATGGGTTACGGAAACGGCTGTGATAGAGGTAGATGGTGTTGGAGTGGATACGACGCAACTTTCGCATTTATTCAATCAGAACAGCGCGTTGGCCGAGCAGCGAGTACTTACCGTGGAATATACCTCAAATCCTATGTGGCAGGCGGTGATGACTTTGCCGGTTCTACAAGAACAATCACACGATGATATTCTTTCGCTTACGGTTGCTTACTACGGTGCGGCGCTGGGTGGTTATGTAGGCAGAAAAATGCCAGAGATGGTGGAGTTCCTTCGTCGGTGGGAGCAAGGTCTTACTTCTGATATGGAATCTTCGTTCAAACAATTAGAACAAAATGAGGAGCTTAAAAGTATATTGCTTGCTGAAACTCCGTGGGTTATGGCAGCAAAACACGATCGAGAGCGGATAAAGAAGCTATCGTCTTTGTTTGATCAAAATCAGGCGAGAATGCAAACTGAGGTGTGGTTGGATGCATTGGTACGCAGACAAAACGACGATGGTTCGTTCAGTTGGTTCCCGGGAATGCGTGGGAACGAACACATGACCGGTGCGGTGGGTGAAATGTTGGTGCGTTTGCAAAAGTTACAATCCGATGATGAAAAAGTGATGCAATCGGTGTCTTGTTCTCAAAAGGAAAAGGCGATATTGGAGAAACTTATCGGTTATTTGAAAAAACAGAATGCACTACGCGTAGCAGAGATGAAGAAAGCCGAGGTGGGTAAGGCTCCCTCTACAGACTATCCCGGCGACGCAGTAGTTCGATACTTATATATTTTAGCACATTCTAAGATGAGTTTGACTCGGCAAGAGCAATCCGACCGAGACTACCTGTTGCGACGATTGGAGCATAGTGTGGGGAGCATGAATCGTGAACAAAGTGCTCGTGCGGCAGTGGTGTTGTCGTTGGCCGGCAAAGATGAGGCAGCCCAGGCTTGTGTTGCTTCGTTGCGGGAATATTTGGTGCAAACGAAGATGGAAGGGGCTTTCTTTGCCTATCCTTCGGGCTCATTCACTTCTACAGAACGTAAATTGGAGGTGCATTTGGCTGCTATGGAAGCACTTCGCGAAGTAACCCCCACCACAACAGATGTATACGCCGATATGGCAAAATGGTTGTTGCTACAAAAACGTGTACAGGCATGGAGTACACCAAGCATCAGTGCTTCGGCCGTCTATGCTTTATGGCGTGCAGGAAACTTTTTAGAGAGGTCAGTAGAATACGATAAAGTAGTGTTATATTATACGAAGAAAGATGGCCGTTCCATGAAGAGTGTAGAGGTGAACGATACACCACAAGAAGGGGGAGAGTATTCTCTTCCTGGCTACGTCAAACGTACGTTTAGTCCTTCGGATTTGCCGGGTGTTCCTCAGCAGATTACCATACAGAAAACTTCAGGCGGGCTCTCTTGGGGGGCGGTTTATGCACAATATTTAACACCGATATCCGAACTTACTGTGCCCATATCCTCTGGTCTAGAACTACGTTGCGATGTAAGCAGTTCCACGGTAAAGGTGGGTGATAAGGTGGTGCAACGCATGGTGATAACGGCTGATAAGGACTATGAATACGTAAGTTTGAAGGTGACACATTGTGCAGCGTTGGAAACACGAACTCAAATGTCCGGATACGGATATGAAGGTGGGTTGATGTTTTATCGTACTGTTCGTGATGCTTCTACTACATATTTTTTTGACACGTTGCCCAAGGGACGTTATGTATTAGAACGAACATTGTATGCTGAAAGAGCTGGTAGTTGCAGCATGGGGGCGGCTGTACTGCAAGGACATTATGCTCCGGAGTTTACGGCCCGTACGACAGAACAACGAATAGTTGTGTTGCCACATTAATAAGGAGTAGTAAAGTGAGAACGAATAAGATGAAGATTCTTCTATGGTTTGTATTATTGTGCTATCCTATTTGTTTGCTTAGGGCACAAAAGGTGCAGTGTAACCGACAATGGAATCTAAGCAAAAGAGGTGTTCCGTCAAGGAATTTTAGTGGCATTGCCTATATTTCAGGGCAACGGTATGCTTGTGTAAGTGACAAAGAGGATGGCATAGGGTATTATCCTTTTGAAATAGTTCTTGATTCAATTCGAGGGAAACTATTAGAAGTGAAGTGTGACTCAATGTATACTACACACTTTTCCCAAGTAAACCAAATGAGTGTTTTGACGTACGATGCAGAGGATGTGGTTTA
>JAFOXE010000113.1 GCA_017425765.1 Paraprevotella sp.
ATTACAATAACATCGGTTTTTCTACAGAATCAGAGGCATTTTCAAGTTTATATTCTTTGCGCGAAAACCACTCCGGATTTGAACATGCGTGGGTGTATAAGTTAAAGTAGTCTATTTGACATTCAGTCTTGTTTGCGAGGTGGTTATTTTTATCTTTTGAAATGATTTCCCTGTACTCTTATCGTTTTTGGATTAAACTCAACTATTTGTTGGATTAGTATGCTGTGCATAACTCTCTACATTATTGTTGTAGCAGTATATATAACTGAAAAAATAGTTGTATATTTGTAGCATCTAAGAATAAGATACTTAGACGTAATTAAGTATAAAAGTTTATCTTATAACCTCTATTATAACTTCAATTTAAGAATATGAAGAGAGTACGTTGCCCCAAATGTGATAACTATATAACTTTTGATGAAACGCAGTATGCAGAGGGTCAAGCTCTGATCTTTGAATGTGAATCTTGCAAAAAGCAGTTTGCCATACGCATTGGTAAATCAAAACTTAAATCTACGCAAAAGGAGGAAGTTTTAGACGAACAAGAAAATCAAGATGCTTATGGCAGCATTGTGGTAATAGAAAATGTGTTCCATTTCAAACAGGTTATTCCGCTGAAATCCGGTGATAACGTTATTGGCAGATATGTAAAGGGAACATCGATTTCTACCCCAATCGAAACAGTAGACCCTAGCGTGGACACAACACACTGTATCATCAATGTGAAACGCAATAAGCAAGGCAAGTTAATCTATACGCTCCGCGATGCACCCAGCAATACCGGAACTTTTTATATGAATGAGATATTGCGCGATTGCGACCGTGTGCGTCTTGAGGATGGGGCTATCGTAACTATCGGTGCTACTACATTTATATTACGACAGGCAATAGAGGACTAATACACCTTTATATATTAGTAATGGAAAAATTATTTTGTGATAAAATAGCGACCGAACTTAATCTCGGTTTTCATCAAGTTCAACGCACGTTGAACTTGATTTCTGATGGGGCAACGATTCCTTTTATCAGCCGATATCGCAAGGAGCAAACTGGTGGTTTGAATGAGGTACAGATAGAGGAAGTTAAGAAATTATTTGACAAGTACGTTGAATTAGACAAACGCAAAAAGACGATACTTAAATCAGCAGAAGAACAAGGCGTTCTAACGAACGATTTACATAAACGAATACTTGAGTGCTTTGATTCCAATATATTGGAAGATATTTATTTACCATTTAAGCCAAAACGAAAAACAAAGGCCGAAAAAGCACGTCAAAATGGTTTGGAACCTTTGGCGTCTTACATTCTGTTGCAAAAGGATAATGAGGTGCGTACAAAAGCAAAGACTTTTGTAAAAGGTGAGGTTAAGAATGTTGATGAGGCAATAAGTGGTGCTTGCGATATTATAGCGGAGCATGTTAGTGAAAATGAACGTAGTCGTCAGCAGGTTAGAAATGCTTTTGAACGTGAAGCTATAATCTCATCTAAATTAGTAAAAGGTAAGGAAGAGGAGGGTCAAAAGTATAGGGACTATTTTGATTTCAGTGAGCCTTTGAAGCGTTGTTCATCGCATCGTTTGTTGGCATTGCGACGTGGTGAGGCTGAAGGCATTTTGCACGTTAGTATTTCACCAAACGACGAAATGTGTATTGAACGTCTGAGTAGACTCTATGTGCACGGACGAGGTGAATGTAGTACGTTGGTTGCTGAGGCTGTTACGGATGGATACAAACGTTTGTTGAGGCCTTCCATCGAAACGGAATTTAATGCAGCGAGCAAGAATAAGGCCGATGCGGAGGCCATTCGTGTTTTCGTTGAGAATCTAAAACAATTATTGTTGGCAGCTCCATTGGGACAGAAGCGTGTATTGGCCATAGATCCGGGCTTTCGTACCGGTTGTAAAGTGGTGTGCTTGGATGCACAAGGTCAGCTACTTCATAATGAAACCATCTTTCCCCACCCTCCACGCAATGAGTATGCACAGTCCCAACGAAAGGTGCAGAAATTAGTGGAGCAATATGATGTGGATGCGATTGCAGTGGGCAACGGAACAGCCGGACGTGAGACGGAACGTTTCGTTCAGTCCATTCGATTTACAAAAGAGGTACGAGCATATATTGTTAGTGAAGACGGTGCTTCGGTTTATTCGGCTTCAACAATTGCACGTGAGGAGTTTCCGGACTATGATGTGACGGTGCGTGGAGCAGTTTCAATTGGTCGCCGTCTTATGGACCCATTGGCCGAGTTGGTAAAAATTGATCCTAAATCTATAGGTGTGGGACAATATCAGCACGATGTAAATCAAACAGAGTTGAAAAGATCGTTGGATCGCACTGTGGAGCATTGCGTAAACTCGGTGGGCGTCAATTTGAATACGGCTAGTCGACATTTGTTGACTTATATTTCGGGACTTGGTCCTCAGTTGGCAAAAAATATTGTGGAATACCGCAATGAAAACGGAGCGTTCTCTTCACGTAAACAACTTATGAATGTACCTCGTATGGGTGCTAAGGCCTACGAGCAATGTGTCGGTTTTCTTCGAGTTCCCAATGCTAAGAATCCATTGGATAATACGGCGGTGCACCCCGAAAGTTATTCGGTGGTGGAACAGATGGCTAAGGATATGAAATGTTCGGTAGCAGAGTTTGTGGCAAACAAAGAATTAAGAAATAATATAAATCTTGAGAGATATGTGACCGCTCAATGCGGTATGCCTACACTTCAAGATATTATGTTTGAATTGGATAAACCCGGACGCGACCCGCGTGCAGCCATTAAGGTGTTCGCTTTTTCGCCCGATGTATCTACGATTGATGACTTGAAAGAAGGTATGGTATTACCCGGAATTGTGTCGAACATCACGAATTTTGGTTGCTTTGTGGATGTGGGGATACATGAAAAAGGTTTGGTGCATATATCACAGCTTGCTGACAGATATGTGAGCGACCCCAATGAGGTGGTATCGTTGCATCAACAGGTGATGGTACGGGTGTTGGAAGTTGATAGACAAAGAAAGAGAATATCCCTTTCGCTGAGAATAAAATAGAAATATGAAGTATAAAATATTTGTGCTTGACCTTGACGGCACGTTGACAAACTCGAAAAAGGAAATAACGCCTCGTGTTAAAAAGGCTATTTTGGCTGCACAAGAAAAAGGAGTAACGGTTGTATTGGCGTCCGGTCGCCCTACTTATGGGATTGTTCCTTTGGCTGAGGAATTAGAAATAGGTCGTTATGGCGGTTATATATTGTCGTATAACGGAGGGCAGATAATAAATTGGGAAAGTCAAAATGTGGTGTACGAGAAAGTATTGTCTACCGATGTGTTCCCTTATTTATATTTGTGTGCAAAGGAGAATGGTTTTGTGATATTGAGCTACAAAGGCGAATGTATTCTTTCGGAGGATAGTACGAATGAATATGTGCATCATGAAGCGTTTTTAAACAAGATGAAGAGTGTTACTATCGATAACTTCCTTGATGAATTCACTATGCCTGTGCCCAAATGCTTGATTGTGGGAAATCCTGATGGTTTAAGTAAGTTGGAAAAGGAAATGAAAGCTCAACTTGAAGGAAAAATGAATGTATTTCGATCTGAACCGTTTTTCTTAGAGCTTGTTCCGTTAGGTATCGACAAAGCCTTGTCGTTGAATATTCTGCTTAAGAAATTAGGTATGAAGGCCGAAGAAATGATTGCCTGTGGTGATGGATTTAACGACTTGTCTATGATTCAATTGGCCGGACTAGGTGTGGCAATGGCTAATGCACAATCGGTTGTGAAAGAATCCGCCAACTATATAACGCTTAGTAATGATGAGGATGGTGTGGCTGATGTGGTGGAAAGGTTTATCTTAGCTGACGAATAATATTAGTTTAGATACAAAAAAGGCTTGCATAATTTGCAAGCCTTTTTTGTGGAATATTATCGTTTTTCAAGTAGCACAACGTTTTCTACATGCTGAGTATGTGGAAACATGTCAACCGGTTGTACGGCGATGACTTTGTAAACTTCGTCCAATAGTGCAAGATCTCTGGCCTGCGTGGCAGGATTACAACTTACGTAAACTATGCGCTTGGGCGAAGCGAATAAAATAGTGTCAACAACATCTTTGTGCATGCCGGCTCTTGGTGGGTCCGTAATGATGACATCAGGACGTCCGTGCTGCTCAATGAATTCTTTATTCAAAATATCCTTCATGTCGCCGGCGTAGAAGAGTGTGTTATTGATGCCGTTTACCTCGGAATTAATCTTTGCATCTTTTATTGCGTCTTCAACATATTCAATGCCAATAACTTTTTGTGCTTGCTTTGCTACGAAGTTGGCAATAGTTCCAGTTCCGGTGTAAAGGTCATATACGAGTTCATTTCCTGTAAGTCCTGCGAACTCTCTTGTTACCTTATATAATATATAAGCTTGCTCAGTGTTTGTTTGGTAGAAACTCTTTGGTCCTACTTTGAAACGTAGACCTTCCATTTCCAAGAATATGTGGTCGTTACCTTTAAATAGTACTACTTCTTGGTCGCCGATGGTATCGTTGAACTTTTGGTTGTTTACATACATCAACGATGTGATTTGCGGGAATGTGTCTGCGATGTAATGTAGTAAGTCCATGGCTTGTGCGCGTTCTTCCTCTGTGAGAATGCAGAACTGCATGATCAACATAATTTCTCCTGTGTTGGAGTTGCGAATCATCATGTTTCGCAATAAGCCTGCGTGTTCATGCTGATCATAAAAAGATAGGTTGTGCTCATAGCCGTAGTCGCGAATTGCATTGCGAACTTGGTTGTTTATATCGTCCATGAGCATGCAACGTTCAATAGGAAGTATTTTGTCAAAAGAACCTGTGGTGTGGAAACCTACGGCGTTTGTGTTTTCATATACTGTTCCGGCAGCAATTTCTTC
>JAFOXE010000114.1 GCA_017425765.1 Paraprevotella sp.
CATGGCTACTATCCAAATGAGTATCAGTTTGAAACGAATCATGGGTGTGCTCCTTTCTTTACCTTAAGGGTGATAGGGCACACCAAAGTGATTTGTGCTTTGGTAAGTCCGAAGTATTTCCAGGTTCCGTCCTTTTCGGGCAGGTGCCACAAGGTGGAGTAATCTTGCGAAGGCTCGTAACCACGGTGTGGGATGGAGGCATATCCGGCCGATACCGAGAATTCCAGGTTCAGTCGTTTGCTGATGGGCATGGCATATCCATAGCTCAAACCCACACTCCAATGTTCGCCTTGGTAGCAGATGTCGTGTTTGCGTTCAAAGTCCCATTTTCCTGATTCTGCATATATACCCACAAAGTGACCCATAAACTTGTCGCGCTTGATGCGTTTGGGTGTAGCCGGTCGGGGCATGGGCTTGAACCACCAGCGGGCTTCGCCACCGATGCTTAAAAAGCGCATGCAGAATTCATTGTTGGCCTTTCCCCATCGCCACCATGGGAATTGATGGTAGTAAAGAACAGAGATTCGGTCCTTATATACAGGGGCTTCGATGGAAAAGTTTACCCACGATGCAAGGTCGTATAACAAATTGGTTTTCAGTGCCAAGATGGTTTTGGTGTCTTCGGCTGCTGATAGATCGATGGGTGTTATCTCCGGTGCAGGGATAGTGGGCAAAACGGTTTCTTGTATGGAAGATAGAGGAAGGGCTTGCTCTTTGTTGATGGGCACCCATACCGAAATCCACGTAGCATAACGCAGGCGGGGCATCAGGTGTTTCAGCATGTATTCCCACGATTTTCCGTTGTTGAGACGTTGCAACATTATTTTACGCTTTGCATCGGAAACATCGGTGCGCGACAAGATGTTCAACACCTCTTGTTTGTCGGACAAAGGATAGTTTTCAAGAACTTCCTCACGCAGACCCACCCAGTTCTCGGCCGTAGGGTCAAGGATGATGAGCGAATCGGCAAGGTTACGACCGGCAGGCACATGGCTAAGCAGGTAGTTCTTGGCCGTACGTCCGCGCTCTTGTGCTAATTTCTTGTTGAACGAATAAGGACCTTCGGGCGAGGCATACGAGTAGATGGTGATGCTGTCAATTCGGGGCGACTTAGCCAAGTAATTCTTGATAAGGCGGAGTTTCTCGGCATTGCCCATGTAGTTTTCGTGAAGATTTGATTTGTTTATGGGGTAGTATATACGAAAATGCATCACGACTGATGAGCCGGATGCCCTAGTGCTTGCTTGCGCCTTTGCTTGTGCGGAAGTGCACACCCCAACAACTATACCTAATAATATATATAGAAACGTCTTCACGACGAATTTTCCTATCCTAATACTTTAATACAAAGGTAAGGTTAAATGCTGTATGGTGGATGAAAATATATATTTTTTTGCACTTTGGTTAAAAAGAATTAACACTTTGCGGGGGGGGGGTAATAAAAAGTGTTAAGAAAATATGATTCCTGTACGTTTTTTTGTCACAAAGAGTAGTAGTTTTTCAGAATTGCTACCTGTGATACACCTATCGCAAGTAGGTACAGACTTGCTCGGCACAGCATCGACGCAGAAAAACACCATGGTGTGCCTTAAAAGAGATGCTCATCTCATGCTGTGTGAGATGCTCGTGTGAAGGGGTGTTACACGAGCGTGTGGAGGGGCGTTACACGAACGTGTGTTTTGAGGGTGCTGAACAAGACAAAAAAGCCGAGCACGGAGGTCGTGGACGGACCTCGGTGCTCGGTTTGTATGGAGCTGTTCCCGGGTTGGGAACGAGGATGCAAGGAATCGTGCGGTTAGTTTTTCATCTTCATGGTGAGTGTTTCGCCGTTTTGCTTTTTAATCTTGAGCAGATACACTTTGTTCGGCTCGCCGTGTTGCTTGCAATCGCCGGAAATATGGCCAAACAGTCCGTTCCATGTGGCCACCAACTTGCCGTCGGGGGCATACATGCGCACGTTCACCTTTTCGTGGTGAGGCACGGGTGTGATGCCGTCGGCCAGTCCGCTGTCGTAGCGCACAAAGAGGAGTCCTTCTGCAAAGCGGCTCGTGTCCCAATAATTACCCAAAGGCAACTCCGGAAGTTGGAATTGAAGTTGCGACACATCGGGCACGGTAACTTTGTTCACGTCTGTCCATAGCAGGAAGGAGTCGGCCACGGCCTCGTCGGTGGTGGGTTGGTAGCTGCTGTCAAGGAAAGGTGCAATGGTGGCACCGTCGTAGAAACGGAGTGTGCCAATTTGGCTCAAGTAGGCATTGCCCATGGTTGCTTTTCCTGTGGAGGCGTTCACGGTGAGGCATTTACGCAATCCGCACACCAAAGTTCCGGTGCGTGAGAAAGTTACATTTTTTCCGCCGAAGTAAATCATACCGCTGGCCGATGTTTCGCTTAAGCCCGGTTGCAGCGTTCCGCTGATGGTTACGGTGGTGTTGCTTAAAGGCACTGTGCTCTTAGTGGTTCCTACAAGTTTGGAGTTGGTGCTTACCACTAGAGTTCCGGTACCCAAAGAGGCGCCCGACTTCAAAAGCAATGTTCCGGCATTGATGCGGATGGCACCCGTGGTGGTCCATGCTTGGTTTACGGTGATTTTGCCCGAACCGGTTTTGGTGAATGCTGCATTGTCGATCACAAGAGCCGACAGGGTGTAGTCCTCGTCGTTGCCCACTTGCCATACGTTGTTGCCCGATACGCTACCGCCTAAGGTGCAGTTGCCACCTAATGAGCCCGATCCGGTAACCTTACCTATACTAAAGGTTTTGGCGGTGTTTTGCAAGATGACGCCGGCACCCAGGTGGAACGTACCCTTAGGCATGCCGTAACTGTTGTTGAGGCAGAAACGACCGTCGGCCGAGCTGGCTACAATGGTGCCTTCGAAGGCAGACCAATTGCCGGTGAAGTGGCAACGGTCGGCATACCATCCACTTCCTTTCACCAAAGGATAGCTAAGATTGAGTGTACCTGAGCCGGTGAGTTTGTTGCTGTAGGTGCCACGGTCGGCCTGGCAGTTCAGCGTGGCTGTGCGACCTGCCGGAACGTGGATAGGGGTGGAGTTGTTCTGAGCCAGGTCGGTGGTTCCTCCTTGTAGCTTTAATACCTTGGCCGGGGTGGCACATTGTACGGAGAGTCCTCCGGTTGCAACGCAAAGCGTATCTAACGAAGCGTTGTTTGCATATAGAGTCATCCATCCGTTTCCGTTTTTGATAATCTGAGTTCCGCTGAACGAGCTGTTCATGTAGAATGCACCTGTGTTTTGAATGGTGCCGCCTTGAGAGGTGCGTGCCTTGATGGGCGAGCCCATGGTGACGGTGCCCGTAGTGCGCAAAGTGGCTCCATTTTCTATGGTGATGTGGTCGGCTGCTGTGCCCACAGCACCCAAGGCGCCGGCGGCCAAAGAGGCATGGCTGAGTGAAGCTACCTCTACCGTACCTCCGCTAATCAGCGTTTTGCCGGTGTTCGTGTTGGCGGTTTCAATCGTTAGTGTGCCGGTGCCGGTTTTTACCATCGAGGCTGTGCCGGTAATGGCTCCACCTCCGCCCCAGGTGTAGTTGTTGTTGGCATCTACAAACAGGGTGTCGGGGTCAAGTTCGCCCGTAAGTTTAAGGCTGAATTGTGAGGCATTATCGTCGAACACTACATTGTCTTGCGACACGAAGTAGGAGGCGGAGCCGTTGAACGTAAAGTTTTGTGTGTTGGCAAAGTCCCAAATGTTGCTTTGGGCGCCGGTCCAGTAAATGGTGGCTGGGTCGCGGGTGCCTTCAATAGTAAGGATGAGTTTGCCGTCGGCTATACGCAACGATTTTTTCAAACCATCCAATCCTTCAATCTTCACGCTGTTCAGGTTGCCGGTAACGGCCGAGGCGTCGCCCAGAATGTAATCTCCTGCAGGCAATTCGGACGCTGAGCCTTCAATGTGGCTGACCACTTCGAGCAGCGGAGTAATGTATTTGGGGCCAAACTTAACCCATGCATCGCCTGTTTTTTCCTCTACACGGATGTACTTGGTATTCAGCTTGTCGCCTTTGGCGGTATTGTCGGAAAGATCGATTTGGATGCGGGCACCGAATCCCCAAATCAAGGTGTCGGTGGTAAGGGTGCCGTAGGTGTTGGCTGCACCGGGACGGATGACGGAGGCATAATCGGCCTTGATGCTGCGGAACGTACCTTTAGAATTCAGTTCGGCAAAGCGGTTGAGCCACAAAGAAGAGTTCTTCATGGTGCCGTCGAAATTAAGTGTTCCGGCCCAAATATTGGTTTCGCCTGTGTGAGTCATGTGGGTGGCAGGAAGGGTGAGGATGCCGTCGCCCTGCTTGATGAGGCGTGTGCTTCCGCTAAGGCCTCCACCGCTGACGTTGCAGGTGTAGTAATGATAATTGATGGTTGGTTTCTTGTTGGTGGTGTGGTCGCCGGCCGTACCTTGCACCCAAGAGGGCACGTTGAAGGTAAGAATGTAAGGGCTGGCTCCCTCGGCTATTCTGATTTCGGTGTTGTTGGTTTCGCATACAATTAAATGCTTATCGGTGGTGGTGATGGTGCCACCATTCTTCACTTCGGTGCGGCCCGTCATGGTGAGCGGAGCCGGTGCAGTGGTGATGCCTTCCATCTTTCCTAAGAAGTACGACTTGTGGGGTGGCTGATTGTAACCCATTGATTGCCACACCATAGCGTTGCGGTATTGGTGGTCGTGCCATAGGGTGGGGATGCGGTAGGTGGTGCTTTCGCCGGTTGTGTAAATCAACAATGCGGTGTTGTCGCTTTTACGCATTACCACCTCCTCGCGCCAATCACCGAAAATATCGGCTATTGCACCCGGATTGTTCTTTGACCAATTGTTGCATTTAGATTCCGAGAAGTTCCAACGTCCACCGGCTACGGTACTGCTGGCCGGACGATATACAGCGCCATAACCTTCGGTGCCCGGACTGTCGAAGTACTCGTCGCATAAGTCACCGTCCCAATATAGGCGTTGATTGAGGTCGCCCCAACTGATGAAGTTATCGCCACCAAGAGTAGTTAATTCCTTGTCGGCGGTGCCACTAATCCATCCTGTAGATACGCTGCGGCCTTGTGAGCCCGGATAATCGTCGGTGAAGTTAGCACAAAGGGCACGGCCGTCGTCGCCTGTGGCCACCACGCGGTAGTAGAATTCCGAGGTGCAGGCATTGCGGTAGTTCATGGCCGGAGAAGATTCGTTGCACGCAAATTGTTCTTGATATTTACGGTAAGGGTCAAGATCGGAGCAGTGTTGAGCATCGCCGTGACCGAGGCCGGTAGTGCTTAATCCTTTGCCGTTGTCGTCGATAATCATAGAGCCAAATACAATTTCGTCACGGCCGTCCCAATCCACATCGGCCACTTGGAAATTGTGGTAGCCTTGGCCAAACCAGGGTCCAGACACGGCATTGTCCCACGACCATCGTAGGGTGAGTTTGTGGGTGACGGGATCGACGTCGTATGCCTTCATCATGTGTTTGGTGTAGCAACCACGGCCCAAGAAGATACTAGCTTTACGGCCATCAAGGAAAGGCGCTGCAAAGTAATGCTTGGTGGCGCGGTGTCCATAATCATCTCCCCAATCTTGTGATGTACCTCTGGGATTAGGGAAAACCATGTAATTGGGGTGTGCAGAAGGACCTATAGCGTAGGGCTTTCCGGTGGCACCCTCGAGATAGAGTAGGTATTCGTTGCCCGTGTGGGTGTATTCGTAAATGGGGCGGGTGTCGGCCGAGGAGCCAATCTTAGTGGTTGTGCCATCGGCATGATGAATGATCATGTTGTCCGCACCGCGCAACAACACTTCGGCTTTTCCATCCTGATCCCAATCGTAGCACACACAATCCCATTGCTCGTCGGCAGCGGCTTGCATGTTCGGACCCATATCAATCCACCATAGGCGGTTGCCCTGCATATCGTAACAATCCAATACGTGGAAGCAGTTGCTTTGGGCGGCATCCGTAGAAATTCCGCACGGACGTTTTACTATGAATTCCACTACGCCGTCGCCGTTCAAATCACCAAGCGATACATCGTTGAGGGTGTAATTGGCGGTAACATCGGCACTGTTGCGACCGAGAATAGGTTTTACGGGGATTACCCAGCGGCCGTTTTCCCAACGGGTGATTTCGGCTGAAACCGGCTGCTCTACACCACGCACTACGGCTGCAACACTATAACGACTGGTGGCTGTTCCTGTGCTATGGCGATAGTTGGATGTTTTCAAGTTTGTGGCAATCTTGGAGCCGTTACAATACAGGTTGTAGGTTACATCGTAGTATTCCTCGCCCCATACGCGCCAACTGACAAGGTTTCCTCCCAAGCCGGAAGGGACAGCTACCAGACCGCGGTCGATTTTGTCGGTGAAGCGTTGCGCCCAAGTGCTTAGACTGCAGCACAAAAGAAGAGCAAACAAGATGCTTTTTGTGTACTTTTTCATGGTATATGTTGTTGATTTTACATTCTCGTGTAAATGTAGAAAAAATTGTTACACGAGCACAACAATTAACCAAAAACCTCTTAAAGTTTTCAAAAGATGAACTTACGGAAGCAATCAAACGAGCATGTAAACCTAATGTGATGCAGAAAAAGAAGCCGTGTGACGAGCGTAAAAAGCATAAAAAAAAGAGGATTTCCCTTTCGGGAAACCCTCTACTTAAACTGCGTGCGCCTAATAGGACTCGAACCTACACGCCGCGAAGCACCAGATCCTAAGTCTGGCGTGTCTACCAATTTCACCACAGGCGCAGGATTTCATCGGCAAAGGTATAACAAAAACTTTATACTCGCAAGAGTTGAGCGAGATTTTCACTCAGAAATATTCAAAAGAAGGCGTGCTTCCTCGATGAGGGTGTCCTCTCCACGCAAGGCATCCTCGAGTGAAAGGGATACGTTGACGTCTGGTGCTATGCCGAATTCGATGTGTTCCATACGAGCAGTGTACATGGGGCAGGCGGAGAAACGGATAAGCCAGCCGTTGGGCAACTCTGAGCAAAATGGAAGACCTGAGCCTCCTCCGGTTTGGTCGCCCAGAACAGTAACATTGGGGCATTCCTTCATGTTGCGGACAAACGTATTTGTGGCACTGTAGCAGCGACGATTGGTAAGTAATACAACCTTCTTTTGCCAACGGATGCCCGTAGAGGGTTCCAAATATTCGGGTTCGGGTGTGGAGAAGTTGTTGCGCCCCGGACCGGTTTTATGTGCGGTATAGCCCACAAGAATACGCTTATTGGTAAATCGGCGTGAGAGAATCTCGGCATTGGTGAGTTGACCTCCAGAGTTGTTACGCACGTCAACAATCAGCCCATTGCAGGTACGAAGATAGTGCATTATCTCGTCGAGGTTTCCATTGCCGATGGCCGTGGAAAAGTCGCCACAATAGATATAACCTATGTTGTCATCTAGAATTTTATACTTGATACCCGAGGCTATTCGGTAGTCGTTGCTTAAATATTTTCGCTGCAACTCCTCGTTGAAATTGGTGGGATAATCCTCGTACCACGACCAATAACGCCCCACATCGTGAGGGTTGTAAAGGTTGACATGCCCGTCGCGCAACTCGGACAACATATCGCACATAACCTCAAACAATTGGTAGGAATCCATGGACGATGAAAGACGAGAGGCGTATTTGGCATACATATCGTTCCACTTGAAGTCAAGGGTTTGCTCCTTATAATCCAAGAAGCAATACTGCTCGTTGATGATGTTCCATAGAGCATATAAATTACCGTGAGGCGAGTTGTCGTATTCGTCTTCGCGGATGCATCCGGAGCAGGATATTCCGGCCAATAACATTATATATATATATAAGGTATGGAGTTTCATGAAGAAGGGGGCGTGTTATAGTATAAATCGGTTGGGATTTTTCTCTTTATGTTTATGGAAGGAGAAGTGCTTGACGTAGCCGATGAGAAACGAATGATTGTAGACGTGACTCTTTAAGTGATTTACCTTACTTTGACGTATGTCGTAGTTATAGCCCACGCGGAATATATAGCCACCTATAGGGAAATCAAGGGTGAACAGCCCACGAAACGAAGGTGCATTGCCCATGTGAGTAAAACAAATGTTGTGATCGTAGTTGCCTTTACTGAAGATTTCGTAATAGGACTGACCGTAGTTGGGTGAGAATATGGCACCCATGAAAGGGAAATCAGTTTGTGCTCTAAAGGTGAGCGAATGGCGGCCTAAGTGGAATTTGTAGATGGCTGCTACGGATGCAGCCGACTCTATGCGTGCTCGAGCTTGAGCAGGATTATTTCCGTTGCGCATATTGTATAAAAATCCGATATCACCGCCAAATTGTAATCCGGCCATGAGGCGCCACTGTGCAGAGGGTGTCCAATGATAATGCCAACCGGCATGATAACCGATGCTTCCGCCCAATTCGTTGCCGTCGTCTTCAGGGCCTGTTGCACATCCCACGTAGCCGTCGAACAGGCCTTGATAGCTGATGCGACCTTGCGCCATGCGGGTCATACGCAGTGATTCGCGAAGGAATGAAATTTGTGCTCCGGTGTACTCAAACGGAGATAAATAGCTTTCCAATTGGTTGGTGCTGCCGAGGCCGAACATTGTGGAATGAACGGTGTATCGATTGGCCGCCACGGTATCGGTCACTTCTTGAGCCTTCGCACTAATCGGTAGGACGAAGGTGGTTAAAGTGAATACAACAGCGTGGAGGATTTTTTTCATCTTGTTTAGTCGTTAGAGAAAAGATGCATTTGTCCGGTCAACTCGTCCAACACATCCTGCTGACTTTTACCTGCATCCGGATCGAGGTCTTCCACTTCGGTTGTTTCTTCGCCGGCCTCTTCGGTGGCAGGTTCAGGGAAACGGAGCGGCTCAAGCTCTTGTACCTCTTGTAAGGTGAAGGTGGTAAGACGTTTTCCTTTCGCCTTGAAACTCTTAAGTCCGATGAACGATTCAGCATCAACTTCTTGTGGATCGCGGAAGGCATCGTTGCCACCAAATGAGATTTGCAGACGTGGATAGGCGGTATCTGTAAGTAGGATGAGTTGATTGTCCTTGTTTTCGCCCATGAAGTTCTGGTGCTTGGTGGTGGCTTCAAAGCAGAAACGTTTGATGTAAGGAAGACCTTGTTGTTCCGCATCGTAGAGTACAGCACACCACATCTTGGCAGGATCGTATTTCTCGATGCGCAAAATATTCTGGTCGTAATGGTTATTTACATCAAAGTCGGTTGTATAGAATTCACCATTTTGCAGTACGACCAAAATGAGTTCGTTGCTGAGGAATTCGCCCAAATATTCGCCACGTTCATCGTAATTGATGCGGTTTACATCGTGGTCGAACCATACTTTTCGACCTCCTAGTGTTGAACCACCTTTTGCTTTCAGACCGATACGATGAATCTCGTTCTTCGACAGGAGGTTGCCCATACTTTGCCGTCCCTTGATGGCGATTTCACTAAAGTCTTTGTCGAAGAATATCTTCTTAACTTTCGGATTGGGGCGAAGGGTTACTTTGATAACTTCGGCTTCGCCATTCGGGTTAGAGGTAAAGTAAACCACACGTGAGCCAGGTTTGCCTTGGGTAAGGTCGTATTCACGGTCGCGGGTGACGGAGGTAACGTTGAAGCGCTTCATGTAGTAGAAACCGCCCTTGCCATCTCGATACACAACGTTGTAGATGGTACGCTTATCACTTTTCTTGAACACTGCCACGTGAATTACCTCGGCACGTTTCTTTTCGCGTCGGCTCTTTTCGGTTTCACCCACAAACACTTTTTCGCTGTTGCGGATTACTTTATATGTTCCATCCTTGTAGAAGATGATGATGTCGTCGATGTCCGAGCAGTTGGTGATGAATTCATCTTTCTTAAGCGATGTTCCGATGAAACCTTCCTCACGGTTGATGTACAATTTCTCGTTCGCCTCCACCACTTTTGCTGCTTCGATGGTGTCGAAGTTACGCAGTTCTGTGCGGCGAGGATGCAGACTTCCATATCGTTCCTTAAGCATGCGGAACCAATTGCAGGTGACGTCTGTCATGTGTGCAAGGTCGCGGTCGATGGCAGCGACCTCTTCCTTCATGCGGGCAATGGCCTCGTCGGCTTTCTCTTTGTTGAACTTGAGGATGCGTGCCATTTTAATCTCCATCAAACGCAAGATATCCTCTTT
Source organism: Paraprevotella sp. (assembly GCA_017425765.1). Lineage (GTDB taxonomy): Bacteria > Bacteroidota > Bacteroidia > Bacteroidales > Bacteroidaceae > Paraprevotella. The sequence goes on from JAFOXE010000114.1 coordinate 10,140, forward strand.
GGTTACTTCGCGAATCAAGCTGGGATAGAATGGGGTCAAGCGTTCGTCGATGTGTTCGCAGGCCTTGTCCATATTGGCGGCTTGCTCAAATTGACGATCCTTATAAATACGTTCTTCGATGAATATCTTTTCAAGTGAAGCAAAGTGCAACGCCTCTTGTAGTTCGCCCTTACGAATGAGTAACTCTTGTCGCAACAAGTCCATGGTGTTGTCTACCGAGCGTTTCAGTACCTCGCTTACGGTGAGGAAACATGGCTTTTGATTATCGATTACACAACAATTGGGCGAGATGCTGGTTTCGCAATCCGTAAAGGCATATAGCGCATCCAACGTCTTGTCGGAACTTACACCCGGTGTTAGGTGTACCAATATTTCCACTTCGGCAGCTGTGTTGTCCTCCACCTTACGTACCTTTATCTTGCCTTTTTCAATGGCTTTGAGGATGGAGTCGATTAAGGTAGATGTTGTTTTTCCATAAGGGATTTCGGTGATGGCCAAAGTTTTGTTGTCCACCTTATTGATTTTGGCTCTTACACGCACCGAACCGCCACGACCGCCATCGTTGTATCGGCTCACGTCGATGCTGCCACCGGTGAGGAAGTCGGGATAAAGTTGAAAGGGTTCGTTGTGCAGATAGTTGATGGCTGCATCACAGATCTCATTTAGGTTGTGTGGAAGAATCTTAGACGACAAACCTACGGCAATACCTTCTACTCCCTGCGCCAGCAAGAGTGGGAATTTAACGGGTAACGTAATAGGCTCTTTGTTTCGTCCATCGTATGACAACTTCCAATCGGTGGTTTTCGGGTTGAAAACCACGTCGAGCGCAAATTTAGATAGTCGTGCCTCGATGTAACGCGGAGCAGCTGCCGAGTCGCCGGTGAGGATGTTACCCCAGTTTCCTTGACAGTCGATAAGTAATTCCTTTTGACCAAGTTGTACCAAGGCATCGCCGATGGATGCATCACCATGCGGGTGAAATTGCATGGTATGACCAACAATATTGGCCACCTTGTTATATCGACCATCATCCATCCGCTTCATGGAATGTAAGATGCGACGTTGTACCGGCTTAAATCCATCGTTGATATGGGGCACGGCACGTTCCAATATTACATACGAAGCGTAGTCTAGAAACCAGTTTTGGTACATACCACTCAAGTGATGAGTAGTACTGTCGCTCTTGTGTTCTTCACTCATTTTCGTTATACCTTTCTTATATTGCGCTCTATTTTAACGCAAAAATAGGAAATAATGTGGAAAAAAATGCTTTACTTTGCAGAAGTTTTACCAAAAATACGAAATAACTTTTATGGCACAAGAAGATGTTTTTAAGAAGATAGTGTCGCATTGCAAGGAATACGGCTTCGTGTTCCCCTCAAGTGATATATATGACGGATTGGGCGCAGTGTACGACTACGGTCAAAATGGTGTAGAATTGAAAAATAACATCAAGCAATATTGGTGGCAGAGCATGGTGCTTTTGCACGAGAATATTGTAGGTATCGACGCCGCCATCTTTATGCATCCCACCACATGGAAAGCAAGTGGTCACGTAGATGCATTCAACGACCCTTTGATTGATAACCGCGATAGTAAGAAACGTTATCGTGCAGACGTGTTGATTGAGGACCAAATCGGAAAGTACGAAGAAAAGATTAACAAAGAAGTTGCTAAGGCGGCTAAGCGTTTTGGAGAATCTTTCGACGAAGCACAATTCCGTTCAACCAACGGCAGAGTGTTGGAGATTCAGGGTAAGATAGATGCTCTTCATCAACGTTATAGCGATGCAATGAATGCCGGCGACTTGAATGAGCTGAAACAAATTATTCTTGACGAAGAAATTGTTTGTCCGATTAGTGGTACACACAACTGGACTGACGTTCGTCAATTCAATCTAATGTTCAAGACCGAGGTAGGTTCAACTGCCGAGGGTACTTCTACCATCTATTTGCGCCCAGAAACTGCACAAGGTATCTTTGTGAACTATTTGAACGTGCAAAAGACCGGTCGCATGAAACTTCCATTTGGTATAGCTCAAATCGGTAAGGCCTTCCGCAACGAAATTGTGGCTCGTCAATTCATCTTCCGTATGCGTGAGTTTGAACAAATGGAGATGCAGTTCTTCGTGAAACCCGGTACTGAATTGGATTGGTTTGAAACTTGGAAACAGACTCGTATGAATTGGCATCAAGCTCTTGGCTTTGGCGCCGAAAACTATCGTTTCCACGATCACGAAAAGTTGGCACACTATGCTAATGCTGCCAGTGACGTGGAATTCAAGATGCCATTCGGTTTCAAAGAGGTTGAGGGTATTCATAGTAGAACCAATTTCGACTTGAGTCAACATGCAAAATACTGCGGCAAGAAGATTGAATACTTCGACCCCGAAACCAACGAAAGCTACGTTCCTTACGTAATCGAAACATCTATTGGTGTTGACCGAATGTTCTTGTCGATTATGTGTCATAGCTATTGCGAAGAGGCATTGGAAAACGGCGAAAGTCGTGTGGTATTGAAACTGCCTGCAGCTTTGGCGCCCGTGAAATTAGCCGTTATGCCTTTGGTTAAGAAGGACGGACTTCCGGAAAAGGCTCACGAAATCATCAACAGTTTGCGTTTCCACTTCAATTGCAAGTACGACGAGAAGGACTCTATCGGTAAGCGTTACCGTCGTCAAGATGCTGTGGGAACTCCGTTCTGCGTAACCGTAGACTACGATACATTGCAAGACGGAACTGTTACTTTACGTCACCGCGACACCATGGAGCAAAAACGTGTTGCTATCAGCGATTTGCGCGGTCTGATTGAAGATGAAGTGAGCATTACTTCTTTGTTGAAAAAGATTATGTAAGGCAATAAATAAGGTTGAGAACACTATGAAAAATAGCTTGTGGTATCTGCTGTTGTTAGTTTCTTTCATGGGACTGTTTGCCTCGTGTAGTAAGGATGATGAGGCTGCCTCTGCTGAGGCAACATGGGCAACGCGGAATGCGGCATGGTTTGCTCTTGCTGTGGATTCTGCACGTACCCAAATAGCAGAGGCCAAGGCAGAGTGGGGTGATGATTGGCAAGCGCATTGCCAATGGCGTATGTATAAGAGTTTACGCAAAACTCCCGATATGAGGGGCGCCGTGATGGACTCTATTTGTGTACATATCCTTGAACGTGGAACAGGTACAACCTCACCTCGTTCTACGGATAGTGTCCGTGTGCATTTCAAAGGTTGGCTCATACCATCGGCTAATGGTACCCGCACTGCTTTCACTCAGACGTACTATGGTGATTTCAATCCCGAGGTGGCAGCTCCGCAGTTGATGAGCGTGTCGTCTACCATTGCCGGTTTCTCTACTGCGTTGCAATATATGCATGTGGGTGATAACTGGTTGGTGTACATTCCTTATACTGCAGCCTATGGTACGACGGGAAATGGAGCTATTCCGGGGTTCTCCACCTTGACATTCCACTTAAACCTTGCTGCTATTTATAAGCCGGGTTCAGGCATTCCTGATTGGAAGTAGAACTTTATAAAAACACACGTACGCCTTGATGCAACGAGGCGTACGCGAAAACTTAAGAAGACGCTCGTGTGGCATAGCCTCACATGAGCGTCTTCTTTTTGTGAGATGCGCAAATAAAAATAGCGATGTGAGCATGTTGCCACATCGCTATTTTGTTTTATGTAAAGGTATATGATTACTTTACATTACCTACACGGATAAGATATTCTGCAATTTGCACGGCGTTAAGGGCTGCACCCTTCTTGATTTGGTCGCCTACAATCCAGAATGTCAAACCGTTCTCGTTCGCAAGGTCCTTACGCACACGACCTACGTAGATGTCGTCGGTGCCGGCAAGGAACAAAGGCATTGGGTATACCTTGTTTGCAGGGTCGTCCATCAACTTCACTCCTTCAGCTTCGCTAAATGCTTTTTGAGCCTGCTCTACACTGATAGGTTGCTCGGTTTCTACCCAGATGGCTTCTGAGTGTGAACGAAGAGAAGGTACACGAACACACATAGCCGAGCACTTCATTTCGCTGTGCATGATCTTTTGTGTTTCGTTAAACATCTTCATCTCCTCCTTAGTGTATCCATTATCTTGGAATACGTCGATTTGCGGGATTACGTTGTAGGCTAGTTGATAAGCAAACTTCTCAACGGTGGCCGGTTTTCCGTCCAACACTTCGCGATACTGTTGCTCCAATTCCTGCATAGCAGCAGCACCGGCTCCACTCGCAGCTTGATAGCTGGCTACGTGAATGCGGTTAATGGGGCTGATGTTTTGAATGGCTTGCAAGGCAACTACCATCATGATAGTGGTACAGTTGGGGTTGGCAATGATTCCGCGTGGGCGCTCCAAGGCATCGGCGGCATTGCACTCAGGTACTACCAATGGAACATCCTTGTCCATACGGAATGCACTTGAGTTGTCAATCATCACAGCTCCATACTTAGTAATATCCTCGGCATACTCCTTGGATGTGCCTGCACCGGCTGAAGTGAATGCAATATCAATATCCTTAAAATCATCGTTATGTTGCAACAATTTCACTTCAATCTCTTTACCTCTGAAAGTGTACTTACGTCCGGCACTACGTTCTGAACCGAACAATACAAGTTCGTCCAGAGGAAAGTTACGTTCTTCGAGCACGCGCAAAAATTCTTGTCCTACTGCTCCGCTCGCACCAACAATGGCTACTTTCATACTTCTTTTAATTTAGGTTTATCAGATAAATCAAGGTGCAAAAGTATACAATTTATCGAACAATTCGTTATGAAATGGAGTTTTTTTTGTTTCTTTGTAAACTAAACATTTTTTCTGAATATGCATCTTTTAGATATATCATCCTATTTGCCGATAGTTGACCCTACGTGGATCTTTTTTGTGGTACTTGCCATTATTCTTGCAGCCCCCTTGCTGTTGGGGCGTTTGCACATCCCACACATCATAGGAATGATATTTGCCGGTATCCTTATCGGCCCTCACGGATTGCATATCTTAGACCGCGATAGCAGTTTTGAGTTGTTTGGTAAGGTGGGCTTGTATTACATAATGTTCTTGGCCAGTTTGGAAATGGATATGCAAGACATGAAGCGTAATCAGAAACAAGCTTTTGTGTTGGGTTTGGCAGCCTTTATATTTCCGTTGGCAATGGGTGTGGTGTCGAACATGTTCTTGTTGGAATATGGCTTGGCTGCTTCCATATTACTAGCTAGTATGTACGCCTCGCATACTCTTATTGCTTACCCCATCGTAATTCGTTATGGCGTTTCTCGCGAGCGAAGTGTGAGTATCGCAGTGGGTGGTACCATCGTGACTGATACACTTACGTTGTTGGTGCTAGCCGTAATATCCGGTATGTACAAGGGAGATTCTGTGGGATGGGATTGGATGTTGTTATTGCTAGTAAAGGTTATTGCGCTTACCGCTGTAATTTGTTATACCTTTCCCCGTATTGGACGTTGGTTCTTTCGTAAATACAACGACGGTGTGGTGCAATTTGTATTCGTGTTGAGCATGGTGTTCTTGGGTGCCGGCCTCATGGAAATGGTAGGCATGGAGGGCATCTTGGGTGCATTCCTTGTAGGTATTGTTTTGAATAGATTGATTCCTCATTCTTCTCCATTGATGACTCAATTGGAGTTTGTGGGCAATGCTCTGTTCATTCCCTACTTTCTAATTGGTGTGGGTATGCTCATCGATGTGAACATACTCTTTGGTGGAGGTGATGCTTTAAAGGTGGCCGCAGTTATGATTGTAATGGCATTACTAGGTAAATGGGTGGCCGCATGGGTTACACAGAAATCCTTTGGTATGAGTTCGTTGGAACGCGAACTGATGTATGGTTTGAGTAATGCTCAAGCTGCTGCTACGTTGGCTGCAGTGTTGGTAGGATACGAAATTATACTCCCGGATGGCAGCAGATTGTTGAACGAAGACGTTCTAAACGGAACCGTTGTGCTTATCTTGGTGACATGCATTGTAAGTTCGTTTATAACTGAATACACTGCCCGCAAAACGGCTCTAACTTCGCGTTCCACGTTCAAAGAAATGGAACCTCAAGGAGAATCAACACTTATAGCTTTGTCTTATCCAGAAAGTGTGGAACCTATTGTAAACTTGGCATTGATGATGCGAAATCGTGCCGCCACTACGCCACTTATGGCCATGAATGTGGTGCTGGATGATGATCACGAAGCAAGAGAACGTGGACAGAAGTTGTTGGCTCATGCTACTCGTATAGCCTCTGCGGCCAATGTGAAGATGAAAGCAAAGGTGCGTTTGGCAACCAACTTGGCCAATGGAATCATCCATGCCATGAAGGAGAATGATTATGCCCAAGTGGTGGTAGGACTACATATTCAGACCTCTCCAAATGAGTCGTTTTTTGGTCCGGTATTGTTGAGCCTTTTAAGTGATTTGAATCGACAAATCATGATGGTGCGCAGCACAATGCCGATAAATACTATTCGCCGAATACATGTAGCTATACCGGCTAATGCGGAGTATGAGGCCGGTTTCCAGCATTGGGTGAAGCGTATTGCCCGAATTGGCAGAGGTTTAGGTTGTCGAGTGTGCTATCATGGGCATCCCAACACCTTGCACCGACTTCGTGAATTTATGGAACATAGATATGCGACTGTACGTGCCGAATACGATGAAACCGATGGAGGAAACGAATTAAAACGTCTTTCTACCATCATTGAGCCGGACCACTTGTTAGTAGTTATTTGTGCGCGAAGAGGCTCCATTTCGTTCCGCCCGTCTTTGGACCATGTGCCACATCAAATTAGAAAGTATTACATGAAGAATAGCTTGTTGATTATCTTCCCGGACGGATATGATGCTCAACCAGCTCATAGTGTGAATTCGGTAGAGCCACAAAGTATTTTGCGTCCGTATGAGGCCGACAAGGAATGGTTTGGTCGTTGGCATAAGAAAGAGGACTAGATATAAACAAGAAACAATTAACGTATGTGGACCGATAGAACAACATTGTTGTATGGCGAGGAGAAGATGGGACGACTCCGAGAAGCTCACGTTTTGATTGTGGGAGTAGGGGGAGTTGGTGCCTATGCGGCCGAGATGTTGGTCCGAGCAGGTGTGGGAACCCTAACGATGATGGACGCCGATACGGTAAACCCTACTAATATCAACCGACAGCTGTGTGCATTACATTCCACTGTGGCTTGCCTGAAAGTGGATGTACTTGCCGAGCGATTCAAAGACATAAATCCATCGCTTAAAATTCATTCCTACGCAGAGTTTTTGGAGGCCGATAAGGTAACAACCTTATTGGACGATGTGCGTCCCGATTTTATAATAGATGCTATTGATACCATAGCGCCAAAGTGTGCATTGATTATGGAGGCACTTCGTCGTCGTATTCCTATTGTATGCAGCATGGGAGCCGGCGCTAAGACGGATGTAGCCCAAATCCGGTTTGCTGATTTGTGGAGTACTTACCACTGCGGGCTGAGCAAGGCGGTGCGTAATCGTCTGAAGGCTGAGGGTATGAAGGGACGACCTGTACCGGTGGTGTTCAGCGAGCAACAAGCGGATATGAATGCCATCCTTGTAGTGGAAGGAGAGCGTAACAAGAAATCTACCACCGGAACAGTTAGCTATATGCCGGCCGTTTTCGGGTGTTATTTGGCTCAGTATGTATTAGAAAGATTATAAAAAACAGATAAACATAGATGATAGACTTAAAGGGTATTACCAAGAGTTTTGGTACTTTACAGGTTCTCAAAGGTATTGACTTGCATATAAATAAAGGTGAAGTTGTGAGCATCGTGGGACAAAGCGGCGCCGGTAAAACCACCTTGTTGCAAATCATGGGTACACTGGATCGTCCGGATACGGGTAGTATTGTGATAAACGGCGTAGATATTTGTAAGTTGAAGAGCGGACCCTTGTCACGTTTTCGAAATAAGGAAATCGGTTTTGTGTTCCAATTTCATCAATTACTTCCAGAATTTACAGCTTTAGAGAATATCATGATTCCTGCTTTCATAGGTAAATCTTCTTTTAAGGAGTGCCAGGAACGAGCTCGTGAACTTCTTGCTTTTATGGGATTGGAGAGCAGAGCCAATCACAAACCCAGCGAGTTGTCGGGAGGGGAAAAACAGCGTATTGCCGTAGCACGTGCTTTGGTGAATCGTCCGTCGGTGGTACTTGCCGATGAGCCTTCGGGTAGTTTGGATTCCCAAAACAAGGAGGAGCTACATAAACTATTCTTCGATCTTCGTGATAAGATGGGACAAACGTTTGTTATTGTGACGCACGACGAAGGTCTTGCGGAAATTACAGATAGAACCATCTGCATGAAAGATGGATTGATTATATAAGAGTATATATATAATAAGGTAAAGGAGAAAGAGGATGAATATAAAGAGGAACTTAATAGAGTTGGTGGGACGTACCCCATTACTCACGCTAGAGAACTATTCGCGCCTTCATGGCGTGGAAGAAGCTTTGATTGCCAAGGTGGAGTTTTTCAATCCTGGTGGCAGTATCAAAGATCGTCCGGCATTGTTTATGATTGAACAAGCAGAGCGTGATGGAAGATTGCGACCAGGTGCCACCATTATAGAGCCAACTAGTGGAAATATGGGTTTAGGAATGGCATGGATTTCGTCGGTTAAGGGATACAAAATGATTCTAGTCATGCCAGAAACGATGAGTAAGGAACGCCAAATTTTAGCCAAGGCTTACGGTGCAAAAGTTGTGCTTTCATCTGGAGCAGAGGGTATGGCCGGTTCCATTCGTGTTGCTCAGAGTTTGCATGAATCTACTCCGGATTCTATCATTCTGAAACAGTTTGAAAATCCGTATAATCCAGAGGCTCATTATCATACCACCGCGCAGGAAATCTGGCGAGATACCGATGGTTTGGTGGATGTGGTGGTAATGGGAGTTGGTACAGGTGGTACAGTTTCCGGTGTGGGTCGAGGACTTAAAGAACATAATCCCGCAATTCGTATCGTAGCGGTAGAGCCGGAGTCGTCACCATTGCTCTCATCGGGGAAATCGGGTCCACATAAGATTCAAGGTATCGGGGCTAACTTCATACCTCAAAACTATCATGCCGAATACGTGGATCAAGTTATAACGGTGGCTGACGATGATGCTATACGTGCTGCTCGTGAGGTGTCGGCATGCGAGGGCTTATTGGTGGGCATTTCGTCTGGAGCGGCTTTACATGTGGCACGTACTTTGGCCCAGACTACAGAGTATAGAGGCAAGCGTATTGTAACCATATTGCCCGACACCGGTGAGCGATATCTTTCTACAGTAGAATTTGATTTTGACAACTATCCTTTATGAAGAGAATACAATTAGGACGATTAAATCACCTTGTGGTGTTACGTCGTGTGGATTTCGGAGTGTATTTAGATGGTTTCGACGATGGAGATATTCTGTTGCCATCTCGCTATGTACTCAAGGACTGCAAAGTGGGTGATGAGTTGGAGGTATTCCTATATTTGGATAGTGAGGAACGTCTAATCGCCACAACCGAAAAGCCTTTTGCACAAGTAGGTGATTTCGCATATCTGGAGGTGGCTTGGGTCAATAATTTTGGTGCATTCTTAGACTGGGGCTTGATGAAAGATTTGTTTGTTCCTTTTCGTGAGCAAAAGATGAAGATGCAGAAAGGACAAAGTTATATCGTTCATCTTCACATTGATGAGGAAACGTACAGATTGATGGCTTCAGCTAAAGTGGAACGTTACTTGTCGAAGGAAAGTCCTGTGTATAATCAAGGCGACGAGGTAGATGCATTGATATGGCAAAAGACGGACTTGGGGTTCAAAGTTATCGTTGATAATAAATATGGTGGATTGATTTACGACGATGAAGTGTTCCGTACACTACGCACCGGTGATCGGATAAAGGCATATATAAAGCAGGTACGCCCTGATGGTAAAATCGATTTATCTGTGCAACGCATAGGTCATGCCGCAGTAACCGACTTCTCAGATATACTTCTCAGTCATTTGCATACGAATGCAGGGAGAACCGTATTGTGCGACAAGAGTCCAGCAGAAGAGATTTATTCTGTGTTCGGAGTGAGCAAAAAGGTTTTCAAAAAAGCTGTAGGTGATTTATACAAACGTAAATTAATATTGATTTCCGACGATGGTATTCAGTTGGTAAAATAGTACGTTAAGGAGAAAATTTTTCATAATACAATTATGTTAGTAATACGATAGAAACATGAAGAGCAATAACATTAAGATTTATCGTTATTTAGTCCTTTTGACTATGATGATGAGCCCCTTTATAGAAGGAACTCAAGCGCAATCGTGGACTTTTCGTTTGAAGAATACATTAGGGTTTAATCGTGTTAACGAACTTGTTGAGGTAAGGTTACCTGAAGGTACATCCCTGCAAGGGAAGCAACTAGTGGACGAGGAAGGCACCGTTGTTCCTTTTCAGGCATGTGGAGATTCATCTATTCTTTTTCGAGCCACGGTGGGTTACGGAACAACTGTTGCATATACTTTACAAGAAGGAACCCCGGCCACTTTGACCAAACTAACTTATGTGGCACAAAAGATGCCTTCAAGTCGTAACGATATCGCTTGGGAAAACGATTTGGCAGCCTATAGAATGTATAGCCGACTTCTTCAAAACAGCGAGCCTAATACGGCAAATGGTGTTGATTTGTGGCAGAAGAAGGTGGTTGACCAAATTATAGAAAAGATGTATGCAGCTTCCAACTACCACAATGAAAACGACTATGGAGTGGATGCATACTCGGTTAACGGAAAAACATTGGGTGCTGGTGGTGTGGCTGCTTATACTGACGGAAAGTTATGGATGCACGATGCCTACGACGAATGCAAAATTATAGAAAATGGTGCTTTGCGTTCGGTCTTTGAGCTTACCTATAAGAATGTGGTGGTGAATGGCAAGGGTTACACGAAGAAACTTCGTGTAGAAACCGTGGCAGGTGGCTTGCTGAACAAAGCAACTGTACGCTATGAGGGGCCGGCACAAGAGATGCAGATGGCGGTGTGTATTTATCAACATACCAACATGGGAGGCGTAAGTCCTGATGGAAGAGTGTATACGGATATTCCGGGCTTGATTGGTTATGCCGAGAATAAAAGTGAGGGTAGTGTGACAAGTAGCGGAGCACGTTTCTTCGTGGGAGCCTACATCCCGTCCGATTCTACGAACACCCAAATTATTGATCACCATCTTACTGTGATGTGCGATTACACAGTGGGAACTGATTTGGTTTACTATTTCGGTGGCGGTTGGAACATTTTCCCTACAGATACTTATAACTCGGATGATGATTGGTTCGATGCCTTGTATCGATTCCGTCAGGCTGTAGATCAACCTATGAAAACCACATCTATGGTTAGCTTACCCCGTAAGGACGAGGTTATCGATCTTATACATCGTGTAAACAACCACTGGCAGTCAACGCATCCTACTCATGGCAACTTCTTCTGGAATCGTGCGGTGTACCATACCGGAAATATGGAGGCGTATGCTGTTACAGGTGATGCTACGTACATGGATTATTCCTATGCATGGGCCGAGAAAAACAATTGGTGTGGTGCGGCCGGAACGGATAAGTCGAAGTGGAAGTACACTTACGGTGAGAGCGCTGATTATGTATTGTTTGGCGACTGCCAAATCTGTTTCCAAGTATATGCCGATTTATATAACGAAAGTCCGGCCGACTTTAAGATTGCCCGTGCTCGTGAGGTTATGGAATACGAGATGAGTACATCCAATGTCGATTACTTGTGGTGGGTGGATGGTCTTTATATGGTTATGCCTGTGATGACCCGCTTGTACAAGATTACAGGCAATGAACTCTACTTGCAGAAGATGTACGAATACTGGAAATATGCTACTGATTTAATGTATGACGACGAGGAAGGATTGTATTATCGTGATGCGAAGTATATTTATCCATCACATAAAACAAACAGCGGAAAGAAGGATTTCTGGGCTCGAGGCGACGGTTGGATTTTTGCCGCCTTTGCACGTGTGCTCACCGACTTGCCGTTGGACGACCCACATCGCGATGAATATATAAAGGTATATCGTAGGATGGCGCGCGCTGTAGCCGACGCTCAACAACCGGAGGGACATTGGACACGCAGTATGCTTGATCCCGCTTATGCTCCGGGATATGAAACTAGTGGAACAGCTCTATTTACATATGGCTATTTGTGGGGCTTTAATAACGGAATCTTGTCGGAACTCGAGTATGGAGCCACGGTACAGCGTGCATGGAACTACCTTACCACCGTTGCATTACAAGATAATAATGTAGTGGGCTATGTGCAGCCCATTGGCGAAAAGGCCGATCCAAACCAAACCGTGAGCTCTGGATCTACGTCCGACTTTGGTGTAGGAGCCTTTTTGTTGGCTGCCAGTGAGATGGCTCGTTATGGTGTGGGCGATCTTAGTGTGCCGGCTTTGCGCATATCTTCCGTACAACTTACCGATGCCAATCGCTTGGTTGTTGTATATAACGACACGCCGGATGCAACAGAAGTTTTGAATACTGCCCATTATACGCTTAATGGCGATGCTCTTTCGGGCACAATACAATACGATGGTGAGCGCACAGCGACTATCATATTGGCAAAGCCATTAGACTATGGTTGTTATACTTTATCCATCGAAGGTCTTAAGAGTCAAGCCGGAGGCGAGATGGTGGGTGTGCAGAGTCGTACCTTTGTATATACCGTGCCGTTAACCCCTAGCCCGTCAGGCATTGTTGTAACCGCCATTGGATACCAATCGGGTAATCCACCATCTAAAACCATTGACAATTCATTGGATTCCCGATGGAGTCAAGCCGGTCTAGGTCAATGGATTCGATATGATTTGGGTAGTATTCAAGATGTGGAGGCTGTAGATATAGCTTTCTATTCCGGAACACAAAGAAAGAGTTATTTTGACATCCAGGTATCAGAGGACGGCAATGTGTACACAACCGTTTTGTCTTCATGTGCTTCTAGTGGTTTGACCGACAGATTGGAACGTTTTGTTCTACCAGAGGTACACAAAGCACGCTATGTACGCATCATGTGTAATGGTAATTCAAGTGGAGGGGAGAATTGGAATAGTATTACCGAGCTGCGCATTCGAGTACGTGAAACCGTATTACAGAATTTAACCTTGCCGGAGGAAGTATATAGTGACATCCTCTTGCCTATGTCTACTAGCGCAGGCAATGTGATAGTATGGACCTCGTCCCGCCCAGAAGTGTTATCAAGTACCGGGTTGGTTACTACCGGTGAGGTAGAGGAATATGTAACCCTTACTGCAACTGTTGGATTACAGCAGCGTCAGTTCGAGATAAAGGTGATGCCTCGTGATATAAATAAAGCACTACGTTTGTTCTATCCCTTTAATAAAGAGGATGCCTATGTAAGTGGCAACACACGTAAACTTTCAGATCATGGGCCTTATGGTCGTGATGCGATAATTTATGGAAGTGCTGTAGTCGACGGTACCCTGAATCTTACAGCAAATACCGCTGCAGGCTTCTCTTCTAATGGTTATCTCAAGGTGCCACAAGGAGTTCTTGATACATTACGCAGTTACACCTTTATGGTAACGATTAATCCTAAGAACTTGAAC
>JAFOXE010000115.1 GCA_017425765.1 Paraprevotella sp.
ATTCGTCCGGGATATTATGGAAGCAGCGAATTAACGCCTTCAACATTGAAGTTGGCTCACGGTATGACCAGTACCAGTTACACGTTCGTGGCCGCAATGGACTACTTGGTGAACTTTGTAAAGGCCAACCCAACAGAAGTGGTTGTGCTGACCATGCAGAAAGAAAATAATAATAATTTATTTGGAACTTTAGATGACCAAAGTGCCTCATGGTATAAGGTTATTCGTGAGTATTTGACCGGTATTTCTTATGATGGTGCTGCAATTTCCAACCGTGCCAATTACTTGTTGCCGGAAGTAACTACTAATATGACTTTGGAAAAATGCCGTGGTAAGGTGGTGGTTCTTTCACGTACTCCCTATGGTGGTACTACAGGTACAGAGGAAACTGTGGTCGGTGCCCGAATTTCAAATTGGCCGGATGATACAAGTTCATCGGATGTTGTGTTGAATTATACATGGAATAGTTGGAGAGCATCGGCTTATGCACAAGATTGTTATTCAACCACCAATTATTCTACTCGCGAAGGCCAGGTGAAGGAGTGCTTGACCAAGGCTGCTGAGGATAAGGACGACACATGGTATTTTAATAATGTGAACATCCATAACTCTCCTAAAACTCATGCCGGCAATATGAATCCAAGAGTTAATACCTTGCTTACCACAGGTGGTTGTAATGGCAGAACCGGTATTATCTTCTACGACTTCTGCGGCGACAGCAGTACCGGCGGTGATGCGTTGAACAAATCCATCATCAACCAAAATGCCGAATACCTGTTCCACAATCGCACTCGTAACTTGCCTGCAAGCAACAACACCGGCGTAGAGGTGAATGGCGACGAGTATGCTGACGGCAGCGAAATCTACGTAAAACCCCAAATCTAAGGCAATAGTTTCTATTGTATAAAAGAGTGACGCGGTGTTCTTGCAGCGGCGAGAGCATCGCGTTTTTTCTTCAAATTCCACTGACTATGAGAGCATCCTTATTCCTTTTTTCTCTATGTGTGCTGTTGAATGTCTGTCCGGTTTCGGCCCAAAATCTGGTGGTGTATCGCACCGACGGAACGCAGATAGTAGTGCCCATTGACGAGATAGACAGTTTGTGCATTACGCCCGAACAACCCTTTGAGCCCACCGCTGTGGATTTAGGGCTCAGTGTGCTGTGGGCCACCTGCAACGTGGGCGCCGAAAAACCCACCCAAGTCGGCGATTACTTTGCCTGGGGTGAAGTGACAGGCAAAGACGAGTATAGCGAAGATTCGTACACCTATTATCAAAACGGTGCCTACGAACACATCGGAACCAACATCTGCAGCACGCAGTATGATGCAGCGCGTGCGGTGTGGGGCAGCGACTGGCGGATGCCCAACCTGATCGAGATAAACGAGCTGTTGAATAAGTGTACGTGGACCGCCACCACCCAAAAAGGTGTGGCCGGATATACCGTTACGGGAAGCAACGGAAACTCCATATTCCTGCCCTCGGCCGGATGCTATCAAGGCACCACTTTGATGGGCGCAGGCACCGAAGGATACTACTGGAGCGGTTCTACCACCACCACGGAACTCTCCTCGGCCTACAACATCAACTTCAGCGGATATACCGGCAAGTGGATGGCCAGCCGAGCCTATGGATTTACGATACGTGCCGTGCGCAAGAAGTAGGGCACCACGGCTCAAGCAGTTCCCAGCGGACTGCTTTTTTTGTACCCCTCGTGCAAAAAGGTGAGTAAGGCGTGCGCGGTTTTCATACTTTTTGCTACCTTTGCTTGCGTGCTGTGTAGGAGCACAAAAACAGACATCAACATTTACTTAATACAGAATACTATGGAAAAGGATTTTTTGAAGTACTTCTCTTTGGAAGGTAAAAACGCGTGGGTGACCGGTGCATCGTACGGTATCGGTTTCAACATTGCCAAGGCTTTTGTGCAAGCCGGTGTGGATAACATCATCTTCAACGACATCAACCAAGAGTTGGTGGACCGCGGTTTGGCAGCCTATAAAGAGGCCGGCATAGAGAATGTGCACGGTTATGTGTGCGACGTTACCGACGAGGTGGGCGTAAAGACACTTGTAGAGAAAATTCATGCAGAAGTAGGTAACATCGATATTTTGGTGAACAACGCCGGCATCATCAAGCGTATTCCGATGCACGAAATGAAGCGTGCCGAGTTCCAACAAGTTATCGATATCGACTTGGTGGGCCCGTTCATCGTATCCAGCGCAGTTATTCCTGAAATGATGGAGCGCCGTGAGGGTAAGATCATCAACATCTGCTCTATGATGTCGGAGTTGGGTCGTGAAACCGTATCGGCCTATGCAGCTGCCAAGGGTGGTTTGAAGATGTTGACTCGCAACATCTGTTCAGAGTATGGCGAATACAACATCCAATGCAACGGTATCGGTCCCGGTTACATTGCCACTCCCCAAACAGCTCCTTTGCGTGAGCCGCAGGCCGATGGCAGCCGTCATCCGTTTGATCAATTCATTTGCGCCAAGACTCCGGCCGGACGTTGGCTCGATCCCGAAGAGTTGGGTGGTGCAGCCGTGTTCCTTGCCTCAAAGGCTTCGAATGCAGTGAACGGTCATGTGTTGTATGTAGACGGCGGTATCTTGGCATACATCGGTCGTCAGCCTAAATAAAGACGCACGCCGAATTGGCTGAAAAACACACGTAGGTGTAACACCCTGTTACACCTACGGGAAAATACAACAAGACGCTCGTGTAGATGACTTCTACACGAGCGTCTGTTTTTTATACACCTGAGCGTGTTATTTTTCGGGGTCGGAGGTGTGCGTGTGTGGGGGATGAGCGTGATGCATGGCGTGGATGTTGCGCATCAATCCCTCGTACTTGGCACGTTTTACGGCTGAGCCGCGGAACGTCTTTTGATAGTCCTCTCGGCTCAGTTGCACCCAGTCCTCGGGTGTGCGGTTCTGCCAAATGGGGCGGGGTTGGAACTCCGGTACATCCGTGGCCTTTGCCCTGCGGATGTGCGGACATGCCTCCAGGCAGCGGTTGCAGCCATAGAAACACGGGTGCATGTGGGCGGCTGCCCATTCCGGCAGTTCGTTTGCGCGGTTTTCGATGGTGAGGTAACTGAGGCATTTGCGGGCGTCGAAGTCCGCCTCGGTGGATAAAGCCCTGGTGGGACAAGCCCGCACGCAAGCGTCACAACCGCTGCATGGCGAGGCAATGGGTGAGTCGTATTCGTCGACCTCGGCATCGATGAACACCTCGCCCAAGAAGCACGCACTGCCTATGCCCGGCACGTAGAGCAAATGATTGTGCCCTATCCAGCCCAATCCGCTGCGCCAAGCCCAGTATCGCTCCATCACCGGAGCGGTGTCGCAAAAGCAGCGCCCTGTGAGGGTGGGTGTTTCCGCCCCTTCAGTCGGTGTGCCGAGGGCGGTGTTTGCGTGGTGTTGCAGGCTGCACAGCAAGGCGTTCAGGCGCTGTTTCATCACATCGTGGTAGTCGTCGCCATAGGCATACCATGCCGGTTGCCACTGGTGCGGCGGTAGGGGATGTTGCGGCAGGTAGTTCAGCGCCACGCAGATGATGCTGCGCACCCCGGGCACCAAGAGCGAGGGGTTGAAACGCTTGTCCTGATGATTGGCCAGATAGTTCATGTCCGCCAGTCGGCCCTCGTCTACAAATTGTTGATAGAGGCGGGTGTGGGCGGTGTGCACCGGTGCTGCCGGCGCTATGCCGCAAGCATGAAAGCCGAGGCGTTGTGCCTCGGCTTTTATGTAGTGTGCAGAAATGCACGGATGTGTGTGTGAAGTGGTGTGTGTGTCCTGCATCATTCGAACACCTTAAAGGCATAGCCCTGCTGCTGCAACCACTCGATGGATTGCGGTAGTGCTGTGCGTAGTTTCTCAATGCTTTTCAGCGAGTCGTGGAAGGTGATGATGGAGCCGTTTCGGGTGTATCGTTTCACATTCTCCACCACGTCGTCGGCCGTCAGTCGTCGGCTGTAGTCGCGTGTCACCAAGTCCCACATGATGATGCGGTAGTGGCGTTTCAGTTTGTAGTACTGTCGCCAGCGCATCCACCCGTGGGGTGGGCGGAACAAGTTCGTGTTGAGGAACTCGTTGGCCTTATCTGTATTGGCCAGGTAGTTCTCGCTCAAGTAGCGGAAGCCGCCGATGTGGTTGAAGGTGTGATTACCGATGCGATGCCCCCTTTCCACCACCATGCGATACACCTCCGGGTGTTTGCGCACGTTGTCGCCCACCATGAAGAAGGTGGCCTTGATGCCGTATCGGTCGAGCGTGTCGAGGATGAACGGCGTGGCTTCCGGTATGGGCCCGTCGTCGAAGGTGAGGTACACCGCCTTTTCGTGCCGGCTCATTCGCCAGCAGGCACCGGGGTATAGCCACCTCAGGAAACAGGCAGGTTGTTCGATAATCATGCTCTTATCCTATTAGTGAAACGAAACCCCACGCAGGTGCAGATTGGTCATGTAGTTGCGCAAACTCTCTTGGTAGGCCGCTGCTTTTTGGCTCTTATAGGTGTCGAGCAAACGTGTTATCTCGTCCATCTGGTAGAGGTAGTACAAGCAGTCGCGTGAGTTGTTGAGCAGTCGTGGGGTGCTCAGGCTCAAGTACCAGTCCAGATATTGTTGGCAGCTGGTCATCATGGCCTCGGCAATTTCTTCTCCTTTCAGGGTGTTGCCCACTTCGAGCCATGCCTCTGCCAAGTCGAAGGAGCCGCTTTGCCAATTGTGCGGTACGGTTACGGCCGGGATGCATTTGTCCACCTTTTCCAACGCAAGTAGTGCCTTGTCGTTTTGACCTTCGGCCAGCAGCTGGTTTACCAACTGACTGAACAAGCGACGGTGCGTGTAGCACATACGCATCACCGTTTCGTCGAGATAGATATTCGGGTTGTCGATGCCGCCAAAACGGAACTTGTTCATGAGGTTGTCGTACATGCGCTCGGTGTCGATGCGGCGACCGCTTTTGGCCGTGTTGAACGGCGTGATGCGGTTGGCCAGACCTTCTTGCACGAAGTTTTCGCCCAGGTTGCCGTAGTTGCTTGAGCCTACGGTGAGTGCGATGTAGAGCGGGCGTTCCCAGTTGGCACGTGCCAACATTTCGAGCATCATGAGTTCGCTTTTGTACACGGCGCTCTTGCCCTTTAGTGAGATGTGCATTTGGTCCGGAATGCTGTCGGCTGCCATCATCATGCCCGAACGGCGTACAGCCTCTTTATCGATGGTGATGACCAAACTGTCGGTTGGTATGATTTGCAGGTCGCGGTTCTCGTTCAGAATCCAGCGGTCGATGACGTTGCTCAGTTCGTACGGATTTTCGCCCAACACCTTTTTGCTCATCTCGGGGTCGTTCTTATAGTATTTTACCAAGATGTCCAGTTGGTCGGGTACGACGCGGACGCCCTCGCGTGTGCCGCCCACATATTGAAGTCGGTTCCAAGAGATGGGAGCAGAAGGAGAGTCGTATGCCGGGCGTTTCATTTGGTCGATGTACCAGTCGGTTTGCAGATACGAAAGGTTGCAGACGCGCACATCGGTGCGAATGCCCTCCGTTTCCTGGCAGTACCATAGCGGGAAGGTGTCGTTGTCGCCGTTTGTGAAGACGATGGGTGCCCCCTCTTGCGAAAGCGATTGCAAATAGTTTTGACCGAAGTCGCGGCAAGTATATCGTCCGGAACGATCGTGATCGTCCCAGTTTTCGGCTGCCATTTGCAGAGGAATCAACAAGGTAATGAGCGAAACGGCGGTGGCGGTTATGGCGTTGTTCAACTTCAGACGCTTGAGTCCGTCGATGAGGGCGGCCACGCCCAAGCCAATCCAAATGGCAAAGGCATAGAACGAGCCTGCGTAGGCATAATCGCGCTCACGAGGTTGCTGCGGCGACTGGTTGAGGTAGATGACGATGGCAATACCCGTCATGAAGAACAAGAAGAACACCACCCAGAACTGTTTGACGCTCTCGTTGTTCTTGTAGGCTTGCCAGAACAAACCAATCAAGCCGAGCAAAAGCGGCAAGCAATAATAAATGTTGCGCCCTTTGTTGTTCTTCAACTCGTCCGGCAACATATCCTGATTGCCCAGGCGCAAGTTGTCCAGGAAGGGGATGCCCGAAAGCCAGTTTCCGTGCTCCAACTCGCCGTTGCCCTGTATGTCGTTCTGGCGTCCGGCAAAGTTCCACATGAAGTAGCGCCAGTACATGAAATTGAGTTGGTAGCTGAGGAAGAAACGGATGTTCTCCAATTGTGTAGGTACTTTTACCATGATGGGTTCACCGCATCGGTCGTACGGCACTTGAGTGCCCTTTATGCCTCCCAACCAGTCCTCGTAGGCTTGAGGATGCCCGTCGCGTTCCGACCACATACGTGGGAAGAACATATTTTGGGCGTAGACATATTCCAATTCATGACGCACGATTTCGTAGCGGTCAGGTTCGTTCGGGTCTCGCTTTTCCACACGTTGATACACCGGTGCCCCTTGGATGCTTACCGGCTTGCAATAACCGTCTTCGTGCTTTAATTTTACCTGCGAGGTATAGGCTTGTCCGTAGAACAAAGGTGTTTTACCGTATTGTTCGCGGTTGAGATATGTGCCCAATGTAAAGATGTCCTCGGGAGAGTTTTGGTCCATAGGCGTATTGGCTGTAGAACGAATGACGATGACCGCATACGACGAATAACCAATCATAATCATGAGCATGCACAGCAAAGAAGTGTTCATGAGGCGAGCGCTGATGAGCGGTTTGCCCTTGAAATTGCGGAACAACACAAAGCCAATGGCCGCCAACACCATGAGGCCGATGAAGAAACTGCTCCATCCGTAGCCATAGAAGGGGATGCCCAACATGCCCAATGAAAGAAGGTAGGCCAGGTTCATGCACTTGCGGTTGCGGCCGGTGGTGGTTTCCCATATCGCCCAAAGCACCACACCGATGAGGCAGAAGATGTAGAAGATGAGGCCCGAGTTAAACGACATTCCCAAAGTGTTGACAAAGAAGAGTTCGAACCACCCGCCCACCTTCACAATGCCCGGTACGATGCCGTAAAGAACGGCGGCCACCAACACAAACGAGCCCGCTAATGCCCACAAAGAGCCTTTTAAGTTGGCATGAGCACACTTGCGGTAGTAGAAGATAAGCACCAAAGCCGGCAGGCAAAGCAAGTTAAGAAGGTGCACACCGATGGACAAACCGGTGAGGTAGGCTATGAGCACAAGCCAACGGTCGCTGTGTGGTTCGTCGGCATTGTCTTCCCACTTAAGCATAAGCCAGAACACCAAGGCGGTGAACAAAGACGAGTAGGCATATACTTCGGCCTCTACTGCGCTGTACCAGAAGGTGTCGGTAAACGTATAGGCCAAAGCACCTACAAGGGCACTACCCTCGATGGTGATGAGCTGTGTCCATGAAACAGGCGATGTGAGTGCATTGGGGGCCACGAGCTTACGTACCAGGTGCGAAATGCTCCAATAAAGGAACAAGATGCAGAGCGCACTGAACAAGGCCGACATGATGTTGATCATATAGGCCGCCTTGGCAGGATCGTCGGTGAGCTGAGTAAACAAATTGCCCGTGAGCATGAAGAAGGGTGCACCGGGAGGGTGTCCGACTTCTAACTTGAAGGCAGTGGTGATGAATTCCGGGCAATCCCAGAAACTTGCCGTAGGCTCAATCGTCGAACAGTAGACGAAGGCAGCAATGGCAAATGTAAACCAACCCATAAGGTTGTCTACCAATCTGAACTGTTTCATAGTGTTTGTTGTATTATCTTTTTGTTTATATTTCTTTGAATGATGCGAAGATACGAAATAATTTCGATAGACATCTGTTTCGGTTCAACTTTAGACTTGTGTGGCAGTGACAGCGAGAGAAGAACACGATGAAATGGCGTTTTTATCGTTGTTAATTATAGGAGCGCCACCATCCACACCAATATGGCGTAGCGCACCGCTTTGCCTATGGTGATGGATAGGAAACTCACCCAAGGGTTGGCTCGCATGTATCCTAATGTAACGGCAATTACGCTTCCGAGAATCGGGAGGAAGCACAAAACACCCATCCATGCTCCTCTGTTTTGCATGAAACGTTGGGTGCGCTCCACCTTTCTGCGCTTGATGTGCAAATATTTTTCTATCCATTCTATTTTGCCCAGACGGCCTATGCCGTAGTTGAACATGGAGCCGGCTACGTTTCCTATAGTTGCCGAAAGAAAGAGAGGCCAGGGTGCCAGGCCGGCTAACTGCAGGCCCACCATAACTGTTTCGGAACTGAAAGGGAAGACACTGCCGGCAATGAATGCCGCCACGAACATCCCCCAATAACCATAATCTATAAGTGCGTTGACGATTATTTCCATATTATCGATGCCACTGCGATGGCTATATATATAAGTAAGGTAATTATAAAGAGTAAATTGCTTAGACGTGAAGAGGTGAGGGCGAAGTAATGGGCCGAGAGGAAACATGTGTTGAGTTGCCATAAGACCATCCACACTTGAGAATATTGCGTAAACAAGATGGCTATAACTCCTAATACCAATTCTTGAATAATGAGTAAGTAGAAGTACATGCGAATGCGTATCTTGTCGTTGAAATCGGTTTGCAAATAATGCACGATGCACAGTAAAGCCAAACACAACGTAAACAAGGCTGCGGTGGTTTGAGCATAAGATAGTTGAGTCAAGAAGATTGACGATAAGGGCTGTGCTGTGTATATCTTTTCAAAATGTTCGGCCAGGGGTGCAAAATTGCGGTTGTAGATGCATCCACCCGCCCAAATCCAATAAGGAAAAAGCAAACCTAAGCATGCGGAGCTGAAGGTGCGAGGGGTAAGACATCTGAGGTAGGAGGCCATATAGCCCCAATAACACACAGACAAGATGCACAGGGGAGGACAAATGCACGAGCCACATCCTAAAAGAAGGAAGGCAAGGAATATGCTGTGCACGGGCTGAGGCTTGCTATAGGTTCTAAATAAAAACAGATAGGAGAGTGCCACACAGAGGGCAGAGAGGAAGGCCTCGGTGGATGGGTGCAACCAAGTCATGGCCCCCATGACTATGAGGAAGATTGCCGGAGTGAGCGATGTGCGGATGCGGATTAGCGCATTGGTGTTGACCAACTCGATGATGATATAAGTGATGAGTCCACAACAAATCCAACTCATCAGCAGGGACAGAGAGAAAGTGGCGTGGACACACCACAAGACAGATGCCAAAACGGCTGCGGCGGGCAGTGTGACACTGCTCGCCGCGATACGGTTCTGGAATCTGATACTTCGCATTAAAGTTAATTATAGATCACTACCAATGTCTGAACGGAAGTACTTCTTTTCGAATTGAATCTTTTGTGCCTGTGTAAAGGATTGCTGAAGTGCTTCGTTCTTGGTGGCACCATAAGAACTAACGGCTATTACACGTCCGCCAGCTGTAATGACACGCCCTTCGGCATCGAATGCTGTGCCGGCGTGGAACACGATGCTGTTCTCCACCTCGTTGATGCCAGAAATGGGAAATCCCTTTTCGTAGTGTCCGGGGTATCCACCCGAAACCAACATGACGCAGACTGCACTGCGTTCGTCAAACTCCAATGTCTTCTCGTTGAGGTTGCCAGCTGCGGTTCCTTCAAGAAGATCGACAAGGTCGCTCTTTATGCGGAGCATCACGCTTTCGGTTTCAGGGTCGCCCATACGAACATTGTATTCAATTACCATTGGTTCGCCCTCTACGTTAATTAAACCGAAGAAGATGAATCCTTTGTACTCGATGCCTTCGGCTGCAAGACCCTCTACTGTAGGACGGATGATGCGATCCTCCACCTTTTGCATCCATGCCTTATCAGCAAATGGAACAGGAGATACGCTGCCCATACCGCCGGTGTTCAGGCCGGTATCGCCCTCGCCAATACGCTTGTAATCCTTGGCTTCAGGTAGTATCTTATAATGTGTGCCGTCGGTGAGCACGAATACAGAACACTCAATTCCGCTCAAGAATTCCTCGATGACCACGCTATCGGATGCACTTCCGAACATACCACCCAACATCTCTTGCAACTCTTTCTTAGCCTCGTCGAGAGTGGGAAGAATGAGTACGCCCTTGCCGGCGCAAAGACCATCTGCCTTGAGTACATAAGGTGCTTTCAAGGTTTCTAGAAACTGCATGCCTTCGTTGAGGGTTTCGCGAGTAAAGGTTTTATAGGCTGCGGTGGGGATGTTGTGACGTTGCATAAAACCTTTGGCAAAGTCCTTGCTGCCTTCCAATACGGCTCCTTGTTTTGATGGGCCAATTACGGGGATGTGGCAGATGCTTTCATCGGCTTTGAAATAGTCGTAGATGCCTTTTACCAATGGGTCTTCCGGGCCCACCACTACCATGTCGATGCCCTTGTCTAGAACAAACTGACGGATGGCCTCGAAGTCGTCGGCCTTGATGTTTACATTTTCACCTGTAGTTGCTGTTCCGGCGTTACCGGGAGCAATATACAACTTCTCTATCTTGGAACTTTGTGCTATTTTCCATGCTAAGGCGTGCTCGCGTCCGCCACTTCCTAATAACAATAGTTTCATATCGTAATGTTTATTTGAGGTAATCTTCAAAATATTGAGTGATGCGTTGATGCAGATGTACTTGGTCGCGTCCTACCATGTTGTGTTCGCCACCGGGATATGCAAAGAAATCCACTTGCGTGCCGGCATCAATACAAGCTCTGAGGAACGAGAAAGAGTGTTGAGGAACGCATACGGGATCGTTGTAGCCGGTGATGATTTGCAACTTGCCCTTCAGGTTTTTGGCCTTGAGTCTAAGATTGCTACCTTTGTAACCCTCGGGGTTGCTTTGCGGGGTGTCCATATAACGTTCGCCGTACATAACTTCGTAGTATTGCCAATCGATGACCGGACCACCGGCTACACCTACTTTGAACACATCAGGGTAGGTGGTCATGAGATTGGTAGTCATAAATCCTCCGAACGACCAACCGTGAACTCCCAAGCGATTGGCGTCGACAAATGGGTGCGACTTCAAGAACTCAACACCTTTTAGCTGGTCTTTCATTTCTTCCACACCAAGTTGTCGGAACGTTACGTTTTCGAACTCAGTACCACGGTGTTGAGAGCCGCGTCCGTCTACCACGAAGATGACGTAGCCTTTTTGTGCCATGTAGATTTCCCAACCACGTACCATGTAGTTGCGTGAGGCGTCCACCAAATGAGCGTGAGGTCCGCCGTACACATAAACGATGGCAGGGTATTTTTTGTTTGGGTCGAAGTCCGTAGGTTTAATCATACGATAATACAAATCCGTAACGCCGTCGGCAGCCTTGATGGTTCCTCCGCTGATTTCCGGTACGTTGAATTCGTCCCACGGATTGGCGGCGGTGAGCAGATTGATGCCTTTTCCGGATTTAGTGGATAGCAAGTTGATGCTGCGAGCCACTGTTTTTGGTGTACTGTATGTATTCAACACGTAAGTACCGTCGGCCGAAAGCGTTGCGCGGTGAACTCCCTCGTTTGCGCCTAACAACGAACGTTTTCCTGTTGCAATTTTAACGCTAAACAGATTTGTTTGTATCGGATTGAGCTCGTTGCTGCTGATAATAAGGCTTTTGTCCTTTGTGTTGAAACCATGTACACTCAGGGTTACCCACTTGCCAGAGGTGATTTGTTGGATGTGTGCATACTCTTTGAATGAGCTTCCGTTAGGTAGCGCCTGTTCTTTACCTTCTGTTTCTGTGCTGAGGTCGATGAGGTACAGATGATTGTATCCATCTCTTTGGCTCTGCATGATGGCCTTATTGGCATCCCAAGGAAGGAATGTGAGTCCGTGCATGGGTTCCACATATTTAGGATGGCGTTCTTCGTAGATTACTTTGTTGCGTGCACCGGTGGCTGCATCGTATTGCACCAATTGCATGTGGTTCTGGTCTCGATTCAATTCAAATATGTAAACATACTTACCCTCTGCCGACCATGAAATGTTGGTCAAGTAGCAAGCATCTGCTGCCAACCAGGTTGTTTTTTGGTCGGCAGTGTTAAAAATACCCACGGTGACTTTATGGCTTGTTTCACCGGCCATAGGATATTTGCAACTGAACGTGCTAGCGATGCGTGTTGAGATGTCCACTTGTGGATAGTCGGGCACCATGCTTTGATCCATTCGGTAGAAAGCAAGGAGTTTGCCGTCGGGGCTCCAGAAGGTTCCTTTATGGATTCCGAACTCGTCGCGGTGTACACTTTGTCCATAAACGAGATTGTTGCTACCGTCGTTACTTACGGCTACGGTGTTGCCCTCTGCTGTGGTGACGTACAAATTGTGATTATAAACATAGGCAAGGTTGCGCGAATTGGCGTTCCAATCTGTATGGGTGCCCATTGGTTGTTGTGCTTGTTGCCATACTGTTTTTCCCTCTTCAAAGTCTACAAGATATCGTGTGTCGACAGTGCGTACCAACACCAAAGGCTTGTTGGCATAAGGGAAGGTTAGGTTGTAGCAATGGCGAAGGGTTTTCTTGGTGCTGTCAGTGGGGCAGAGCCATGAGTTTAGCTCCTTCAGGGTAAAGAGTTCTTTCTTTTTCCCGGTCTTGGGGTTGATGGTTTGGCATGCCTCTATTTCGGTTTCCACACATTGATTTCCCCACCATGTGGTCCACATATTCTTGGGTTGCAATGCGTGCCAAGTGCTTCCGCCCGGTAGAAGATCTTCCAATGTGAAGCTCTTTTTTTGTTGCGCCATAGTAGGTAGGGTCAAGATGAAAAGTAGTAGAATCCAGTTAATTTTCTTCATCATATCTATTTCTTTTGCGGTTTTGACTAAAAGATTTCTTTGGTTTGTCGAACGTCTTGCGGCCGTTTCCCTTAAATGGTTTGCGGTCGCCGTTGAATCGTTCTCCGCGTGTTTCGTTCTCTTTGCGGTCGCGATTTGAGTTGCGACGCCCACGGTCCTCGCCAAAGTTGCGACGGGGAACATCCTTCTCAAAACGTCCTCTGTCAAAACGAATATCGTCGTTGCTTTCGTCGTCATCCAATGAGCGTTTGAATTCGCGATGTGCTTTGAAACGTTTTTTCTCGGCCATTTGACGAAGTTCCTCTTGAGATTTTAATTCACCCCCTTGCTCACGCATTTCCTTGTATTTTCCGCTGAACATTTGATATTTACGGAATTCACATTCCAGCGAGCCGTTGTACAAAGGAATTTTAAGCGAAGGTTTCAAACCAATTTTTTCAAAACATTCTTCGCGGTAGCTGAGCACCCAAGCATCATTATTCTGGAATTGATGTTTGAACTTCTCGCCGATGGTGCGGTATAATCCCAATAAGTTTGGGGTTGAAATACGTTCGCCATAAGGAGGGTTGGTGATGATGATGCTTTTTTCTTTTGGTTGTGTAAAGTCTTGGATGTCCTGCACCTCGATGCTGATAACTTTAGACAAACCGGCAGCTTTAACGTTTCGTGTAGCAATGTCAACTGCATTTCTGTTGATGTCGTAACCGTAAATCTTATGATTGAATTCACGTTCGTTCGATTCGTCGTTGTAGATGGTGTCGAAAAGTTCTTTATCAAAGTCAGGCCACTTTTCAAATGCGTATTCTTTGCGGAACACACCGGGAGCGATGTTTTGTGCGATGAGGGCAGCCTCGATGGGAATTGTACCCGAGCCACACATCGGATCGATTAAGTCGCATTCGCCTTGCCATCCTGTCATCAAAATCATACCGGCAGCCAATACTTCGTTAAGAGGAGCTTCTACAGCTTCTTGACGATAGCCACGACGGTGAAGTGATGTGCCGGAACTATCTAACGACAAGGTGCAGTCGTTTTCGGCAATATGAATGTGTAGTTGCAAATCGGGGTTGGTCAAACTGATGTTGGGACGGTTGCCGGTGCGCTCACGGAAGTAGTCCACAATGGCATCTTTAACCTTATATGCCACGAACTTACTATGGCGGAACTCTTGTGAGAATACCACGGAGTCGACCGCAAAACTTGTTTCGTTGTTCAAGTATTTGTCCCACTCAATACTCTTCACGGCATCATAAACTTCTTCTGCTGTCAGTGCACGGAAGTGTTTGATGGGTTTTAGAATTCGCAAGGCGGTGCGGAGCATAAAGTTGGCACGGTAAAGCATTTCTTTATCTCCGGTAAACGATACCATGCGTCGACCGATCTGTATATTGTTTGCTCCCAAGTTGGTCAATTCTTTGGCCAATACTTCTTCAAGTCCTTGGAAGGTTTTTGCAATAAGTTCAAATTCAGGGTTCATCTTTTTGTTATAATATGCTGATGTAAGATTTTTGTTTTATCTTTTTTGCACCAATCTGGCGCCGGGAGTAACGTCTTCAGTTACCCATATATTACCGCCAATAGTAGCTCCTCGTCCCACTGTGATGCGGCCCAAGATGGTAGCATTGGCATATATAATCACATCGTCCTCGATGATGGGATGACGGGGTATTCCTTTAATAGGATTTCCGTTCTCGTCCAGAGGGAAACTCTTTGCACCCAAAGTAACGCCTTGGTACAACTTCACGTTGTTTCCGATGATTGAGGTGGCTCCAATCACTACACCCGTGCCGTGGTCGATGGTAAAGTGGTGCCCGATTTTTGCTCCGGGGTGGATGTCGATTCCGGTTTCTGAATGCGCCATTTCCGAGATAATACGGGGCAAAAGGGGTATGCCCAAGACCAAAAGTTCGTGGGCTATACGGTAGTTTGTGATGGCTTTGATGATGGGGTAGCAGCTGATAATTTCGCCGTAGGTTTCTGCAGCGGGGTCGCCGTTGTAGGCAGCCTCCACATCGGTGGCTAGAATGCTGCGTAGTTCTGGGAGTCGGCTGATGAATTGAGTGGCTAATTCACTTGATTTTTCTTTATGTCCTTCGCAGGGGCAACGCTCTTCGGTTGCTGCCGAGAAACATAGTGCGGCCAAGATTTGATCGCTTAAAAGTCCATACAATCTTTCTACGTTGACTCCGATATGGTACTTTAAGGAGTAGTTATTGACTGTGGATTTACCATAAAATCCGGGAAAAAGAATGGCACGGGAAAGCTCTATGATCTCGTTCAAGATTTTTCCTGATGGCAGTGGGTCGCCGTCACGATGTTCGTGAAACAAACCCTTCAACGAGCTGCTATCCGACAATTCGTCTACGGTCTGTGCCAATAGAGGACTGAATTTAGAAGGACTCATTAAATACTAAAATGACGTGTAATATTACCACGTGCAAAGATAGCGAAAAAGATAATGATTTGCAGAGCCGTACGTTACTTTTTTCGCTCGTTGCTCACCATTTTATATAGTTTGTCGCTAGGGCGTACTTTTTCGGGCACCTTGAAGGATATATGCATACCCTTTTCTGCCGTTTCAATAGGCTTCAAATCGTATCTGATTTCCTCTATTGTGGTGTACAGGGCGCCGGTGGTAGGTCCGGTTATCAGCACTTTATCTCCCACGCTTAGGTTGTTCGCCTCAACGAGGAATTCGGCTACGCCTATGTTCGAGAAATATTTGATTCCCTTGGCCACATATACCTTCTTCTCGGTGGCCTCCGAACCATAGGTGCGTGTCCATTCGCCCAAGAATTGACCTTGGTAGTAACCGTCCCAAAAACCACGATTGAATACGCACTTCAAACGCTCGTCCCAAGCATCCTTCTTCTCCTCGGTGAAGGTGTTGTCCAATACACTTTGTATAGCTTCGCGATAACACTGCACCACGGTGTGTACATATTCAGGCCCACGTGCTCGGCCTTCAATCTTGAACACTCTCACTCCGGCTGCCATCATGCGGTCTATAAAGCGGATGGTCTTCAAGTCCTTAGGACTCATTATGTATTTATTGTCTACCTCCAACTCGATGTCGGTTTCGCGGTCTTTTACTACGTATCCTCTGCGGCATATCTGCATACATTCACCGCGATTAGCCGAGCGACCGGTATTGTTTAGGCTTAGGTAACACTTGCCACTCACTGCCATGCATAATGCACCGTGGCAGAACATTTCGATACGGATAAGTTCTCCATTGGGCCCACAAATGCCTTCGGTTTCAATTTGTCGGTGGATTTTTTCTACTTGTTCCATGTTTAATTCGCGTGCCAACACCACTACGTCGGCAAATCGGGCATAAAACTTTAAGGCCTCGATGTTGCTGATGTTTAGTTGTGTGGAAAGGTGCACTTCTTGTCCGATGCGGTTGCAATAGTCCATTACCGCCACATCCGATGCAATTACGGCCGAGATGTTTGCCTCGTGCGCTGCGTCGATAATTTGGCGCATTAACTCCAAGTCTTCGTCGTAGATGATGGTGTTTACGGTTAAGTAACTTTTTACTCCACGTTCGGCACATGTTTTTGCCATCTGCTTTAAGTCGTTGATGGTGAACGTGCTGGCTGAGTGTGCTCGCATGTTCAGGTTTTCTATTCCGAAATAAATGGAGTCTGCTCCGGCATTAAGGGCGGCTGCCAATGATTCGGGCGAGCCTACGGGAGCCATAATTTCAAAGTCTTCTCGTTTCATGCACATGGAATTTGCGTACAAAGATACGCGCTTTTCGTGATAATGCACTCGTACTGTCGCTTTTTTTGCGTATTTTTGCATCGTTATGAAGATAGGAAACATTGAGTTTGGTCCGCATCCCGTGTTTTTGGCGCCTATGGAGGATGTCACCGACATAGGCTTCCGATTGTTGTGCAAGCGTTTGGGTGCAGCCATGGTTTATTCCGAGTTTGTGGCTGCCGACGCTCTGGTACGTATGGTGAACCGAAGTTTGGAAAAGTTGAAGGTGTGCGATGAAGAGCGTCCGGTTGCTGTTCAGATTTATGGAAAAGAGCCGGGATCTGTGGCCGAGGCTGCCCGCATTGTGTACGAACAAGCCCGTCCGGATGTATTGGATCTTAATTTTGGTTGTCCGGTGAAACGCGTGGCCGGTAAAGGAGCCGGTGCCGGAATGTTGCAGAATATTCCAAAGATGCTCGAAATTACGAAGGCCGTGGTGGATGCTGTTCCGCTTCCGGTTACGGTAAAAACACGTTTGGGTTGGGATGCCGAACACAAGGTAATCACCACTCTTGCAGAGCAATTACAAGATTGTGGTATTCAAGCCCTTACTATACACGGTAGAACTCGTGCGCAAATGTATACAGGGGAGGCCGATTGGACGTTGATTGGTGAGGTAAAGAACAATCCGCGTATTCATATTCCGATTATTGGCAATGGCGATGTAACTTCTCCGGAGCGTGCCAAAGAGTGCTTTGAGCGATATGGTGTGGATGCGGTTATGGTGGGCAGGGCCACTTTTGGACGTCCATGGATTTTCAAGGAAATAATGGATTACCTTGAGCCAGAACATAAGTTGACCAACGAGGAGTTGCAACAGGTGGTTGAAAGTGAGTATGCTCCGCTTTCAACAGATTGGAAGATTGACGTACTGAAGGAGCAAGTGCTGCAAAGTGTGCGTAGGATAGACGAATATCGTGGTATCTTGCATATACGTAGACATTTGGCGGCCACTCCTTTGTTCAAGGGAATACCTAATTTTCGCGAAACGCGTATTGCCTTGTTGAGAGCCGAAACCGTGGAAGAATTATTTGCTATTTTAGAGCAAACACGAAGTATAATAAAAGACACGATGGTGTAGAGGACAACTACACCACCGTGTCGTGGAATCAAGGCGAGCGTGTAGAGGTTGTCTACACGCTCGTATGTTTTTGTCTATTGTAACCCTTTGGTTTTGAACACTAAAGCATACATTTTCATTTGTTTCAGCATGGCCAATAAACCATTGCTTCGGGTGGGTGAGAGGTGCTTTCGAAGTCCGATTTTTTCGATGAAATAGAGGTCGGAGTTTAGAATTTCGTCGGGAGTGTGACCGGAGAGCACACGCACCAAAAGCGAAACGATTCCCTTTACGATGAGGGCATCACTTTCGGCTTGGAATATGATGTTGCCTTCGTCACTAAGGTCAGCTTGTAGCCACACTCTGCTCTGACATCCGTCAATCAGGTTTTGGTCGGTTTTGTATGCCTCGTCGAGCGGTTCTTGTCCGCTGCCAAGGTCAATCAACAGTTGATACTTATCCATCCAATCATCAAAGTCAGAAAATTCTTCAATGATTTCGTCTTGAATTTCGTTTATTGTGCTCATAATGTTGCGTTTTCGTTATATATAAGTTGCAAGATAGTTTGGCCTACCGCCTTTAATACATTTGAATCGATATTGTCCGGTGTGTCGGTCACGGTATGCCATGTGGGACCGAAGTTTGACAACTCGTGGTTGGTATGGGGTACAATGTCCACACATGGTATCTTGGCAATTTCGTTCACCGGTACGTGATCGTCGGTAATATAGCCTCCTTTATGCATGGGGAAGAACCGACCATAACCTAGTTGGTGCGCCAGTTTCCAGATATGCTTCGTTTCGCTGGGTGCATAATACAGAGAATAATTTTCTTGAGCGAAGGTGGCACCACGAGCGCCTACCATATCCATAAGAACACCATAGCGTGCTCTGTATCCGGCACGATGAGGGTTGGAAGCCCAATATTGCGAGCCTAAACACCAGCTTTTTGAGGTGTCGTCTGTGTAATCTTCCCATTGTGCTACTCCATAATCCTCGGCATCAAAGCAGAAAAAGTCTACGCCCAGTTTTATGGGCATTTGTTGCAACAGTCGGGCTATCTCGAGCATTACTGCTACTCCACTAGCTCCATCATTGGCACCCATCACCGGTTTGCGGTGGTTGTTTGCGTCGGGGTCGTTGTCGGCCCATGGACGACAATCCCAATGTGCACAGAGCATGATGCGTTGAGGCTGTTCGGGATTTAGCGAAGCTATGATGTTACGTGCTTTCAG
Source organism: Paraprevotella sp. (assembly GCA_017425765.1). GTDB lineage: Bacteria > Bacteroidota > Bacteroidia > Bacteroidales > Bacteroidaceae > Paraprevotella. Next base: position 18,837 of record JAFOXE010000115.1, read on the forward strand.
CACTTCTCCGTTGTATGCCATGAGGTCGGCCTTCTGCTCGGTAATGGTGGCACCATAGTGTGTGAAACGTTCTACCAAGTAGTTGCCACAAGCTAGATGAGCCTTTGTGTTGGGCACACGTGGCCCGAAGTTACATTGCTGTACGATGAATTGCATGGCCGAGTCTGCACAGAAAATGGGAGCAGCAGCCAGGGCTATGGTGTCGACCGTATGCACGTTTTTTTTACTTTTCCCGGTGCATCCACTGAACATGGTAGCACACGACAAAAGTAGACAAAGTAGGGGGTATAGTTTCATTCTTCTCATGTTTATTTCGTGAGTTGGCTGTGTGAGTTACCGGGCATTGTGTTGCACTTGCTCCATTACACGAAGGAAGTTGCCACCCCAAATGAGGCGGATGTCTTCTTCAGAATAGCCCTCGGTAATGAGTAAGCGTGTGATGTTGATGAGTTCCGATGCCGAAGCACATCCGGGCACACCACCATCGCCGTCGAAGTCGGTTCCTATTCCTACGTGTTCGATACCCATCACCTCTACCATGTGGTTCAGGTGTTGTATGGCATCGAGGATGTTGGCCTTTTCATCGGTGCGAAGGAATCCGTGATAGAGCGTAACCTGCGCTACACCACCTTTTTGAGCGAGGGCTTTTAGTTGTTCATCGCTCAGATTTCGTGGCACATCGCATAGGGCTTTGCATGACGAGTGTGAGCATACAATAGGTGTGGAACTGAATTCGAGCGCATCGTAGAAACTGCGTTCGGAAGCATGAGAGAGGTCCACCATCATGCCTGTTCTATTCATTTCTCGTATTACTTGACGGCCGAAGTTGCTGATGCCTCCATGTTCATTTTTGCCTTTGGCAGAATCACATATTTCGTTATCTCCGTTGTGGCACAAGGTCATATATACTACACCGCGTTGGCGAAAGTGTTCTATGCGTGACAGGTCGTTACCTATGGCATATCCGTTTTCAAGGCCCAACATAATGGCTTTTTTCCCTTGTGTTTTTAATCGGTATAAGTCCGAAGGTGTGCGGGCGATGTCTACAACGGAACGATTTGCTCGTACCATATCCTCTATTTGATCCAAAATATGGTCGGCCTCAATAGTGGCTGCTCGGTGTGCGGCTTCACTACGTTCGCCTTGAGGCAGATAGGCCACCATGATGCAAGAGTCAAGATGTCCTTCGTGCATCTTGTGCAAGTCCATCAGTATGCGTGGATCTCGTTCGTGAAAACAAATATTGTCTTTGAAGAGCATGGGGGTGTCGCAATGGCTGTCTAAGCTCAAAATGCAGTGGTGCAAGTTCTTGGCTGATGAGAATAATGTAGCTTCGTTTACCAACCATTGGAACAAAGGGAGCATACAAGTATCGTTGCGAAGAACGAAACATTCGGGGTGCCATTGCACGGCCAATATGGGTTTGTGTTCGTTAGATTCCACCGCCTCGATGATGCCATCGGACGAGGTGGCACAAACCTTAAGGTGTGGTCCGGGCGTACTGACGGCTTGGTGGTGAAAAGAGTTTACGGCCAAGACCTCAGAGTTCATGATACGATGAAGTTGAGAATCTTTGTCGATCTGCACGGTGTGTGAGGCATAACAACGATCAAGGTCTTGTGAATGTTTGAGCAGTTCATGCTCTGTACATTGCGAATAGATGTCTTGATAGAGTGTACCTTCTAAGGCTGCGGTGAGCATTTGTATGCCCCTACAAATGCCCAAAATGGGAATCTGGCGGTCGTAGGCAAGTCGTATCAAGAGCAATTCCGATAAATCGCGCTGAGGGCATATTCCGTGTAAGCCTCTAATCGGTTCCTCGCCTACAAATAGGGGATTCAGGTCGCCACCCCCTGATAATAATAGACCATCAATGTGCTCTAAAGTATTGATGAGTGCATCATGATTTTCGTAAGGGGGGATGATTACGGGAGTACCCCCGGCACGGAGTATAGACTCATAATATCCTTGTGCCAACTCACAACCCTTATCGCCGAAATTCCCGGTGATGCCGATAATTGGGCGCATTTTGCCGGCAGGAAAAGCGGAATGAGTCCGTCGGTATTGTTCGTGCCAATCAAAGTAATCCGTATTCATGACCATGAGTAAGGTATTTTTTGTTGCTTATATCGTAGTTTCGGCTTGTCCGATGGGTACTTCTTTCTTGATGCTCTGCTTCAGTGAGATAAGTGTTTCTGTGGCAATTACACCTGGAATTTCCTGAATCTTGTTGTTGAGCAACTCCATAAGGTGTGCATTGTCGCGTGCATACAGTTTGGTGAGCATGGTGTACGGACCGGTTGTGAAATGACATTCTACAATCTCGGGTATCTTCTTTAGTTCCTCTACTACGTGTTTATACATGGAGCCCTTCTCCAAGGTGATACCCATATAGGTACATGTGCTGTAGCCTAAACTACTTGGGTTTACATGATATCCTGAACCAATAATCACTCCCATGTCAATCAGACGTTGTACGCGTTGGTGAATGGCTGCTCGTGACACGCCGCACTCCTCGGCTACATCCTTAAATGGGATTCTAGCATTGCCTGAAATAATTTCCAAAATCTTCTTGTCCAGATTATCTATTTTTTCCATTTTTATATGTTTTTAGGTTTAGATGTTAGTTTAACGATAGCAAATATATATAATTATTCGGATGTACGTGTCATTTTATCAAAAAAAGGGCGTCAATGTTATTACATGACGCCCTTTTTTTGATGTTTTGTTGTTATTTTTCTATTTCTATCAGCTCCACAACAAAGATTAGTGCTGAAAATGGTTTAATATTACCAACTTCTCTATCGCCGTAGGCCAACTCTTGAGGGATGAATATTTCCCATTTAGAGCCTACTGGCATGTGTGTAAGCGCCTCGGAATATCCTTCGATAACTAGGTTACAGCCGAAGGTGGTGGGCTGATTTCGCTTATACGAACTGTCGAAGATTGTACCGTCTATCAATCGTCCTTCGTAGTGCACTTTGACTTTTGATGTAGCGGTTGGGATTTCGCCTTTGCCTTTGCGAAGCACTTTATACTGCACCCCGCAAGGAAGAGTTCGTACACTATCTTTCTTGGCATTTGCTTTTAAAAAGTCTTGCCCTTGCTTTAGATTGTCACCATATTTACGCTCCATCTTCACCTTATTATAATAGTCCATTTGTTTCTTGGCGATGTGGTTGGCGCTATCTATAGATATTGTGGTGTTTTGGCCAGCAATTCCATCGCGGAAACCGAGGATGAATTTATCGTTAACAAGGACGGAAGAAGTGTCGCTGTCGGTGATTTTTTTGTTGAGAGATGGAATGATTTGTTGTTCCACTTGCTCTCTAATTTTCAATCCGGCGCAGTAGGCAATGAGTTTTTTGTGTTTTTCGGTTTGGTTGGCCACGTCGAAACCTTTCAAGAAATTTGTAAGGAAAGCGAGGTCCATACCCATGTTTCGCACTAGATATTCTGTCAATCCTTGGGTGTTGGCCATTCCGAATGCATAACTGAAGTCGGCGGCCGGAATGGTGTCTACCACCACTACTTCCGCTTTCTTGGTCTTCTTGTCTTTCTTCTTGACCTTAGCACCGCTGGTGAGGCACACCAGCAGCACTAAAGGAAGAAGTATGTATCTTAATCCGCGCATTTGCCGATTACTTTTCGATGCTCAAGAGCTCGATGGTAAATGTAAGTGCAGAGAAAGGCTTAATGGTTCCTGCTTCGCGATCGCCATAGGCCTGGTCTTGTGGGATGTAAACAATCCATTTAGATCCAACAGGCATGTGGGTTAATGCGTTGGTCCAACCAGCAATTACTTGGTTGCAGCGGAAGGTGGTAGGATCGTTACGTTGGATAGAGCTATCGAAGATGGTGCCGTCGATAAGCTTACCTTCATAGTGAACTTTTACCTTTGACTCGGCGGTTGGAATTTCGCCCTTACCTTCCACTAATACTTCATAATATACTCCGTTCTCAAGTTGCTTGATGCCCTCTTTCTTAGAGATTGAATCCATATATGCCTCGCAAGCTATCTTGTTAGGAGCATAAGCTCTTTCAAGGTTTTCTTTCTTGATTCTTGGCATATTAACGTCGGCATATTTTACAGCTTCTTCAGCAGTCATGATGGTAGTCTTGCCGGTAACACCTTCGCCGAAACCAGCCATGAAGTTCTTCATGCTAATGGTTTGGCTAGAATCTTGACCAAACAACTCTTGGTTGTAGCCGGTGATGATACGGTTGGTGATTTGTTGTCCGATTTGCAAACCTGCATAGTAAGCTGCAGCTTCTTTATCGTCACTGCTATTAACACTTTCGTTTAGTCCCTTCATGAAAGCGTTGATGTATGTTGTGTCTACACCCATTCCGCGAGTTAAGTAATCCTTAAGACCTTGGGTGTTGGCCTTTTTCTGCGCTAGAGCCTCCTTAACGGCTTGGTTGGCTTTGGCAGCCTCGATACGCAACATCTTTGCACGCTCGCGCTTTGAGAGTGCGGCAGTATCGACCTTTACCGAGTCTGC
>JAFOXE010000116.1 GCA_017425765.1 Paraprevotella sp.
CAAAGCACGTTGTTTGTCTTCGCCTTTTACGAGGAATGAGATGTTGTGATTGCTACCACCATATGATACCATAGCTACGGGGATATCCTTCAAGGCATCTGCTGTAAGTGAAGTGAAACCTACATTATCTGCGGTGAGATCGCCCACCACACAGATAATGCACATATCTTCACGTACCTCTACAGTTCCGTATTTCATTAAATCGGCAATGATATCTTTTAGGTATGACTTGTTGTCGATGGTTACAGTTACACCTACTTCCGAGGTACATACCATGTCAAAGCTGGTCTTGTAGCTTTCAAAGATCTCGAATACTTTGCGTAAGAATCCATAGGCAAGAAGCATACGGCTGGATTGTATCTGGATGGATACAATGTTTTCTTTGGCAGCTACGGCTTTGATGGTTCCCTTCTGGATGGTATTGTTGATGGTTGTGCCTGGTGCCGATGGGTCCATGGTGTTCAATAGACGAACAGGTACACCGGCGAACTTGGCTGGTTGAATACATGTGGGGTGAAGGATCTTTGCACCAAAGTATGCCAACTCGGCAGCTTCTTCGAAATGCAATTGACGCACCGGTGAGGTGTTCTTTACAACACGTGGGTCGTTGTTGTGCATTCCGTCGATATCGGTCCATATTTGGATTTCTTCAGATTGAATGCCTGCACCAATCAAGCAGGCAGTATAGTCAGAACCACCACGTTGAAGGTTGTCGATTTCGCCGTACGCATTGCGACAGATGAAACCTTGGGTAATGTAGATTTGATATCCCGGATTCTCTTCAAGAATTTGGTTGATGTGTTCGGTTATGTACTTCATGTCGGGCTCACCATTCTTGTCGGTACGCATATAATCGAATGCCGACAAAAGGATGGCCTTCACACCGCACTCTTGCAAGTAGTTGGTTACCATGTTGGTGCTGATGATTTCGCCTTCAGCCAATACAGCCTTCTCCTCGAACATGGTGAAAAGTCCTTTAGTAAAACCACGCAAGTGATTGAACTCCTCCTTTAGAAATGCAAGTGTCTTGTTGCGATATTCTTCCGTGGCATAAAGTTCATGTACGTGTTCAATGTACTTTTGCTCCAACTTGTTGATGATGTTGTTGGCTCCTTCCGGATTTTTCTTGTACAAATAGTCTGAAATCTCTACCAATGTATTTGTAGTTCCCGACATGGCCGAGAGTACCACAACCTTTGCTTCGCCATCTTCTGTGATGAGCTTGCAAACATCTTTCATTCTTGAGGCTGAACCAACAGATGTTCCGCCAAATTTCAATACTTTCATCTTTTGTATGTTTTTTAGTTTTTATATTTCTATATTGTTTCCTTCGCTTTCAACCTCGCCGATGTTGAGGTGGGTGGGTTGTAGCGTAAAGGTGATATTGTTCGAGTGGAACTCGTGTGTACAATCTATTAGATGTTGATCAATGCAACGATATACGCGTCCGGGGAATTTTTGGATGAGGGCATCGTTGTGTGTACTCATCACTACCGCAGTTCCGGCTGCACATATTTCGTGCAAAAGGGTGGCGGTATGTTCGCTGGTTTCGGCATCGAGATTTCCGGTTGCCTCGTCGGCCAAAATCAATTTAGGATGGTTGAGTAGGGCGCGTGCAATGCACACTCGCTGTTGTTGTCCTCCTGACAATTCATAAGGCATTTTCTTGCCATGTTCCTTCATGCTCACCATATCGAGCACTTCGTCTATACGTGCGCTGCGCTCTTTCTGTTTGTCCCATCCTGTGGACTTGAGCACAAACGAAAGGTTTTGTCTTACGTTGCGGTCGGTGAGAAGTTGGAAATCTTGAAACACAATGCCCAATTGACGACGAAGATCTTGAATTTGTTTTCTCCTGATTTGAGCAAGATTCATATCCAACACCTCGGCCTTTCCGCTTTGGATGTCCAACTCTCCGTAAAAAGTTTTAAGCAACGATGTTTTTCCGCTGCCTACTTTTCCGGTTAGGTAGATGAATTCACCCTCTTGTACTTGCAAGTTTACTCCTTGCAACACTGCGGCGTCGTTTTGATATATGTCTACGTTTTGGTAGTTGATAACCATGGTAGGATAATGATGTATGTATTCAAGTGCTTTCTAATAGACTGTAACGCTTCTTAGTGTTTTTGCCAACCTGGTTTGTGGCGCTTCTGCAACTCTTCAGCCATCTGTTCGATACGCATTCCCTTTGAGGTGAGTAATACGATAAGGTGATAAAGCATATCCGAACCTTCGTATACAAGGCGTTCGTCGGTTCCGTTCACGGCTTCGATAACGGCTTCAAGAGCTTCTTCGCCCACCTTTTGTGCCATTCTGTTAATACCATCCTTGAACAAGCTGGTGGTATACGAACCTTCGGGCATTTCTTCGTGGCGCTTCTCCACAAAGTCCTGCAATTCGCTTAAGAAGAGAAGAGGGTTTTCGGCGTTTTTGTTTTCTTCTCCCCAACAAGTATCAGTGCCGGTATGGCATACCGGGCCTACGGGGTTCACCTTGATGAGTAGTGTGTCGTGGTCACAATCGTTTTTGATGCTTACTACATTCAAGAAGTTTCCACTTTCTTCTCCTTTTGTCCAAAGGCGATTTTTGGTGCGGCTGAAGAACGTAACTTTGCCACATTCTATTGTCTTGTCATAGGCCTCTTGGTTCATGTAACCCAACATCAGCACGTTCTTAGTTTCGGCGTCCTGAATGATGGCGGGTACCAGACCGCCCATTTTTTCAAAATCTATCTTCATAATATATTATAATGTATATATGTTTTTATAATCGTATGCTTATACCTTCCCGGCTAAGATATTGTTTCAACTCTGGAATGGGAATTTCACCGAAATGAAAAACACTTGCTGCCAATGCTGCATCGCTCTTGCCCAGAGTAAAGGCATCGCGGAAGTGTTCTTTTGCTCCGGCACCTCCGGATGCTATGACGGGGATGGTAAGGATGTCGGCCAAACGTGCCAATGCTTCGTTAGCATAACCTGTTTTTACTCCGTCGTGGTTCATTGAGGTAAAGAGAATCTCACCGGCACCTCGTTCGGCAGCCTCGTGAGCCCAATCGAATAAGGAGCGTTCTGTGGGAACACGCCCGCCATTTAGGTAGCACAACCACTCTCCATTAGTTTCTTTTGCATCAATGGCCACCACACACACCTGCGAGCCAAAGTGTCGAGCTATTTCGTCAATTAGTTCGGGGCGACGTATGGCTGCTGAATTGATGCTTACTTTGTCGGCTCCGGCATTGAGAAGTCGTTCCACATCGGACAACTCGTTGATGCCTCCACCTACTGTAAAGGGGATGGAAATTTCTGCAGCTACGCGTTGCACCATGTCGGTAAAGGTCTTTCTACCTTCGTGGCTCGCAGTGATGTCAAGATATACCAATTCGTCTGCTCCCTGCAGGCTGTATGCTTTACCCAGCTCAACTGGGTCGCCTGCATGCCTTAGGTTTACGAAGTTGGTTCCTTTTACGGTTTGTCCGTCTTTTACGTCCAAACATGGTATGATTCGTTTTGCTAATGCCATAGTTTAAGCATTTTTTTCGGCCCACTCGGCCAATTCGGTTAATGAAATGCGGCCTTCGTAGATGGCTTTTCCGAATACCACAGCCGGAATTCCTGATTGGTTAAGGTCGATGATGTCTTGCATTTGGCTCACTCCACCGCTTGCTATAAGATGACACTCCGGATGTGCTGCCATGATTTGCTCGTAGAGCTCGGTGGCAGGTCCTTGTAACATGCCGTCTTTACTAATCTCGGTGCAAAGTACATTCTTCACACCGGCATCCATGTAAGTTTTCAAGAAGGGTAAAAGTTCGCAAGCGCTGTTGTCCTTCCAACCGTTGATGGATATATAGCCGTTCTTTACGTCTGCGCCCAAAATGATGCGCGGAGTGTCAAATTGCTCTAACCATTGCATGAATAGCTCGGGTTTGCTCACGGCAATGCTGCCGATGGTCACCATTGCAGCACCACTATTGAATGCAATTTCAATATCTTGGTCGGTTTTGATGCCGCCGCCGAAATCTATCGTAAGATTTGTTTGCGAAGCAATCTTTTCAAGTATGCGATGATTTACAATGTGTTTGGAACGTGCTCCGTCTAGGTCTACCATATGCAAACGCTTGAACCCGTATGATTCGAATTCGCGTGCTACAGCCACAGGGTCTTCGTTGTACACCTTTTGCGTATCGTAATTGCCTTTGGTTAGGCGCACACACTTGCCGTCGATGATATCTATTGCAGGAATCAGTTCTATCATAACGTTATGTCTAAGAAGTTTTGAAGAATTTGTTCGCCCACGCTTCCGCTCTTTTCGGGGTGAAATTGTGTGGCATAGAAGTTATCCTTGTGTAGAGCTGCGCTGTAAGGTAAGATATAGTCGGTGGTAGCAATGGTACAAGGGTTTGTTGGAACATAGAAGCTATGTACAAAATAGACGAAATCATTTTCTTTACACCCTTTAAATAAAGGACCTTTTAAGTCGGTCAATGTATTCCAGCCCATGTGTGGAACCTTCTCCTCGTGGCAAGTAGGAGTGAATCGCTTTACATCGGCGTCGAAGATACCCAAGCAATCCACATCACCCTCCTCCGAGTGTCGGCACATCAGTTGTTGACCGATGCATATTCCCAACACAGGTTGACGTAAGTCGCGAATGAGTTGATCTAATCCATGCTCACGTAAATAGGTCATCGTATTGCGAGCCTCACCTTGTCCTGGGAACAAGACTTTGTCAGCCGAAAGGAGTTCCTCCGGACTATCGGTTAAGATGGGGTCTACACCCAATCGTTTTAAGGCGTGCACAACAGAATATATGTTTCCGGCATTGTATTTTACAATTGCTACTTTCATTGTGTTCTAATCAGGGTCATAATTCTGCACAAAGATAACGAAAATACCTTAAAAAGACGTTTGTTGTCGTAAAATATGCGCACGCGTATGCGTTTTTCTTGTATTTCGGATGTTTTTACTTTCATTTGCTCATTTTAGAGGGCTGAATTTATTGATTTTTATACACCAAATTATAAGTAAAAAACAGACGTACGTCTTGTTGCATTTTGTTGTACGCCTCAATTCAACTACACCACGGTGTGGAGGATGCCTACACCATGGTGTGTTTTAGAAGGGATGAGGGATGCACATATCAACATGAA
>JAFOXE010000117.1 GCA_017425765.1 Paraprevotella sp.
AAGCGTAAGTCAAACCTTTCTCCCAGGTATTCTTTGCTACGGTCCAAACGTTCTTACGTGCACCAAAGTAGCCTCTGGTCAAACCTAAAATTTTCTTTCTTCTAGCTCTTGAAGCTACATGATTTACTGATCTTGGCATAATTTTAATCTTTTTGAATGTTAGCGTCGCTCTACTTCACGTGAACGAACTTACGGCTAATGCATTCGGTTAATAACTTAATGATTTAATACCTCGTCGAGGAAGTTTAACGCATGTTGAGAAGTTCACGAACTTGCTTCATGTCTGAAGTAACCACGAGACCGTCGTGTACCAAGTTTCTCTTCTGCTTCTTAGTCTTCTTCGTCAAGATGTGACTGTGGTAAGCATGATGTCTTTTCACTTTACCTGTCCCGGTAAGAACGAATCTCTTTTTAGCACCGGAATTAGTCTTTACTTTTGGCATTTTTGTTTTGTTTTGATGGTTATTAATATTGTGGCAACGCATATACCAAGGCGTTACGCACGTTCTTCTTTCTTTTTAATCTTCACCCTCCATGTGAGGACCCTTATATTCCTTTGGAGCATTTTGTTTTGGCTGAGACTTTTCGGCCTTCACCTCTTGCTCTTCAGAAGCCTTTTCAGTTTTCCTGGGTTGAGGAGCTTTCTTGGGCGACAACATGATAATCATGCGTTTTCCTTCCAATACCGGCATTTGCTCTACCTTGCCATATTCCTCCAAGTCGTTTGCGAAACGTAACAAGAGAACTTCGCCTTGTTCCTTAAAGAGGATGCTTCTACCCTTGAAGAATACGTATGCTTTTACTTTATCTCCATCGGAAAGGAAACCTTGAGCGTGCTTCAACTTAAAGTTGTAATCGTGGTCGTCAGTTTGCGGACCGAAACGTATTTCCTTGACATCAACCTTAACTTGCTTCGCTTTCATTTCCTTCTGACGCTTCTTTTGTTGATAAAGGAACTTGCTGTAATCAATAAGGCGACAAACAGGAGGCGTTGCATTCGGTGAAATTTCAACAAGGTCTACTCCCTTTGATTCAGCTAATTGAATTGCCTTATAGGTGGGCATCACAACAGATTCTACATCGTCACCCACGATACGAACCTCACGCACATGAATTTGTTCGTTAATTCGATATTGTTGCTTTAAATTGTCCTTCTTCATTCAAAAAAACCGTATTCTGCTTTTTCTTATACCTTATTATTATATACTTTGGGCTAAAAGCGGTGCAAAGTTAATATTTATTTGTCATATTTTGCACTTCCTCGTTAATTTTCTTCGCAAAATCCTCGAATTTCATAGTTCCCTGGTCTCCTTCGCCTTGTTTACGTACGGCTACAAGACCTTCTGCGGCCTCTTTTTCACCAACGATAAGCATATATGGAATGCGCTTCATTTCGTTGTCACGAATCTTACGTCCAATCTTTTCGTTACGATCATCTACGATTGCACGTACATCTTGTTCGTCAAAGTAAGCTGCCAACTGCTTAGCATAATCGTTGAATTTCTCAGAAATTGGTAGAATGGCCACCTGATCAGGAGTCAACCACAATGGGAAGTGTCCGGCAGTATGTTCAATCAATACTGCACAGAAGCGCTCCATTGAGCCAAACGGTGCACGGTGAATCATCACCGGACGATGCTTTTGGTTATCTTCACCTGTATATTCAAGTTTGAAACGCTCAGGCAAGTTATAGTCTACCTGAATAGTACCTAACTGCCAACGACGTCCCAATGCATCCTTTACCATAAAGTCTAGTTTCGGACCATAGAACGCAGCCTCACCTAATTCTACACGAGCAGGTAGACCCTTTTCGCGACATGCCTCAATGATAGCATTCTCAGCCTCTGCCCATACTTCATCTGAGCCAATGTACTTTTCCGTATTATTAGGATCACGCAATGAGATTTGCGCCTCAAAGTTTTCAAATTTCAATGCTCCGAAGATGATTTGAATAATCTCCATCACTCGGATAAACTCGCTTTTAACTTGATCCGGACGGCAGAAAATATGCGCATCATCTTGTGTAAACGAGCGAACACGTGTCAATCCGTGCAACTCACCGCTCTGCTCATAACGATACACTGTACCGAATTCAGCCAAACGAATAGGAAGATCCTTGTATGAACGCGGTTTCCATGCGAAGATTTCGCAGTGGTGCGGACAGTTCATAGGCTTCAATAGATATTCTTCACCCTCCTCTGGAGTTTGAATTGGCTGGAACGAGTCCTTACCATAGTGAGCATAGTGTCCGGAAGTTACATACAAGTTCTTACCACCGATGTGCGGTGTCATTACTTGCTGATAGCCGTAACGTTTTTGTATCTTCTTCAAGAAGTCTTCCAAACGTAAACGCAATGCAGTTCCTTTTGGCAACCACATCGGCAATCCCTTACCCACACGGTCTGAGAACATAAAGAGTTCCATCTCCTTACCAATCTTACGATGGTCACGTTTCTTCGCCTCCTCCATCAAAGTCAAATATTCATCAAGCAACTTCTTCTTTGGGAACGAAACTGCATAGATTCTCGTCATTTGAGGACGCTTTTCATCTCCACGCCAATAAGCAGAAGACACAGCTGTTACTTTCACTGCCTTGATTGCAGAAGTATTTGTCAAATGAGGACCACGACACAAATCAGTGAAATTTCCTTGTGTGTAAGTTGTAATTTGTCCATCTTCAAGTTCCTCAATCAACTCATTCTTATAAGTCTGTCCAAGATTGCCAAAGAATTCGATTGCATCCTGTTTAGAAATGCTTTTACGCACCACATCCTCTTTGCGTGCAACCAATTCTGTCATCTTCTTCTCGATATTCACAAAATCAGCTTCACGAATCACGACGCCGGCCGGTGGCATCACGTCATAATAAAAACCGGTCTCAATAGCCGGACCGATACCGAACTGAGTTCCGGGATATAATTCTTGCAACGCCTCAGCCATCAAATGGGCTGATGTATGCCAGAATGCATGCTTACCTTCAGCATCTTCCCACTTATAAAGCACCACATTTGCATCCTCACAAATAGGTCTATTCAATTCTACGGTCTCTCCGTTTACACCACAAGCTAATACGTCTTGAGCCAAACGAGAAGAGATGCTTTCTGCAATTTGCAAACCCGTTACACCAGATTCGTATTCACGAATCGATCCGTCAGGGAAAGTTATCTTTATCATAGTTCTTATGTATTTTTCTTTATAAGGGTACAAAGTTAGTCTTTTTTTCATGAAAACGATTTAATCTTAAGAAAAAAATCGCAAGAAGTCAGCAACTCACACCTTCATCATCCTTATTTTACCTTCGAATAGCGTTTTATTAAGTTGTACGCAGTATACAATCCTAATTCGCCGGCTGTACTCAAATCGGCTAATCCCTTCTGCGTCTTTTCCAAAAGCAGATAAGCCACCCCTC
>JAFOXE010000118.1 GCA_017425765.1 Paraprevotella sp.
ATAGTGAGTAGTTCTCGTTGTCGTTGGCGGTGATGCAGTTTCCTTTTTTACGACTCTCGTTTGCACACACATACTGCATGAGGAAGGTTAGCTTGTATTCACCAGCGGGTAGCTCAACCGTTTGACTGATGCCGTTGCTACCGGAATCCCATGAATTCATGATGCTCAAACAGCGTGTGCCGCAACTGTCGTGTTGAGCCGGTTCGGCCATGATGCTGGCTGAGTTTCCTACGTTCGAGGGTGAAACGCAATATTGGGTGGTGCTGTAAGGCATGGAGTAGAGAAGGGTGAAGTTTGAACCTCCCGTCATCTTATTCTCCGGAGTCCAATTTTTTATGGGCAACACTTGTGGCCATTTGCTTTGTGCTGCTGCCACTTGGTTGGTATAACATGGGTTATACGTTACTCCATTCAAGGTGATGGAACCGGTGGTGCCCCATGTTTGATCTTCCTCAAAACTAGGATTGTTTAGAAATTGGGCAGTGATGTCTTTGAAGTCCTCCCCGTCTTCGCTAAGGTTGATGACCTCGAAAGCAATTTCGCCGTTTTCTACATATACTTTGATGCATTCGCCGGCTTTGATGCGGATGGACGATTGTAACATGGCATCTTGACAGAGGATGGTCACTTCGGCTTGTTGAACTTCTTCCTTATGGTTATACATATAGAAAGCGCAAGAGTCTTTTTCAACTTGTTTGGCTGTTACCTCGGCGTTATTGATGAAGGTACGAAGGGTATTGGCCACACTGTGGTTCACGTCGCACTTGAATGTTGCCGATGAAGCTCCGTTTTGAATTTCGGTGGCTACAGTGAACACCGGAGCGCCTTGTGTCAAACGAATTCCACTTAGAGTGCAGGTGTTTTCGCCCATATAGTTGCTGAGTAATAGATAGTATGCAGAGTCGGGATCAGCACAAATCATTCCGTTCCAACCGGCGGTTACCGAGTCGGTAAGCAACCACATCTTTTCATTCATCTTCTGCGTGGTGGTAGAGTCTACATTGCTATAATAAACCAGGCACCTGCGGTCTACGATGCTACCGGCTTGTACGGCGCGGTTTTCGGCAGAATAGAGTGGGTATATCTTTGATAAGCCCACGGAGTTGCTTAAAGCATAGTCGCCAAAGGCCATTTTGTTTTGTTTGTTTCCGCTTACGATACCGACTTGATTATCGATGTTCACCCACGGACTCTTGAAATCAATCAAAGTTTTGCCATTACTTTGTTGACGGCCGTTTTTGTAGTATAGTGTACGTTGTTCCTTTGTGAAAGGGTCGGTGCTGATGGCCATCATACCGCCTTGTGAACGAGTAATTGTGGCGGCTGCGGTTGCAGTCACGTAGTCCATGTAGATTACCGCATTGCCAGGTGTTGAATATAGGGTGAAGTTGTTTTCAAGCGTGTTATCGTTGGTTGCTATCTTCCCATTCATCGTGTAACTATTTCCCATAAGGTTGTATATGCCGCTTATAATCGGAGAAGCATTAGTGCCCTTTCCGCTTACGGTATACCATCCCAAGATATTTCCGGTGTTGTTGGCCTTATAGGGCGAAATGATTTTGTTCTTATCAGGATTGTTGGCTGCGATGTAGCCGGTATAACTCTTCAGACCGGTACTCCATGAGAACACTGTGAAGCGGTCTTTGGTATTGGCACGTACGATGTTTTGTGTGGTGAACAATTTGGCTGATTCGTGTTGACGGCTGAAGTCTTCCCACTTGGTGGGCTTCATGTCGGCAGTACTTGCCATCTTGTGCATCAAGTAGGTCATCATAATGCGATGGCCTTGTACACCCATTCTTCGTGGGCCGATGTCGCTGTTCAACAACCAGCTACCGTCTGTTGTGGTGCTTTGGCGCGCCTTGATGTATTTGTAGGCAAGGTTTTCCAAAAGTAAGGCGTTCGGGTCGCGCAAGAAACAAGCCATGGTGGCATAAGAGGCAATTTGGTCGTAGAGGAACATGCTCCAGTCGTTGCCGTTGGGCATTGCTAATTCGCCGTCGGCAAGGGCCAGTTGACAAAGAACCTCGTCCATCACCTTCTGATTGTTGTGCATTAGGGCGTTTGATTTCCACTTGGCGTTCTCGCCCTGGAATAATGTCAAGGCCAATTGCGCCTCGCCTAATTCCTGTATTACTACGTTCTGGTACGAAGTGTGGAAATAATTATGATTTTGAAGGGTGTAGTCGTCGTAAAGGTTCTTTCCTTTGTATAAATCTTTCACGGTTACATCATCGTATTCCGGGTCGATTACGGTGTTGTTGTGGGCATCATCCACTTGAGAGTAGCTGTTGATGGCGAACTCCCTCATGCGGGCAAACCATTTTGGTGCCAGATCGTCCTCGGGATATAGGCCCAAGGCACAAGCCAACACGTCTACTTCCCAACCATTTTCTTCTGCTTTTGTGTCACCGTTGTAGCCGGTTGGAATATTACGATACAATTCATAATTACACTCGGCCTTTATCATTTTGTAGATGTAGTTTTTTTGTGTAGCCGTAAGTTCGTCGGCAAGGAAATGAGAAGAGTATGCTAGCGACATGGCCCACAATGAACTTTCCCAAACGTTATCCGAGGTGCTTGTGGAGCCCCAATAAGCATTGTTGGATGTAATTTTCAGTTTGTTGGCTTTGTGGGTGGAGTAGCCGAACACCAACGATTTCATAGCCATATTTTTTACATCTGTCCATAAAACTTGTATTCAAACCGATTGCCGCGAGAGCCGCTACCATCAAGAACTTACTTACATCCTTTGCACCGGAAGAAATAGAAGACGGAATCACTCCAAAACTATTTACAACTGCCAGTGCAAGAAATCCAAGGATAAACCAGGGAAAAATACTGCGGATGCTGAAATTTGCCTTGAGAGCCGTTTCGTTGCCGCTGGTTTTCATGGCCTCTTTTTTTCTGATATGGAGCTGTATAAAAAATATATGCAGGAGATAAAACATCTCACTCCCGTTGTCGAAAAATTCCGTGAGCATAAAAAGGCTCTTGCCGATGCGGCTGAGGCAAAACTTATGCTTGAGGATTCTTCACTTGATGCTGATTTTAAAGAGATGGCTTTTGAAGAGCTTGAGTCTGCAAAGGCTCTGGTTGAGCAGACGCAGCAGGAGCTCAAAATCCTGCTTCTTCCGCGTGACCCGAATGACGATAAAAACGTTATCGTCGAAATAAGAGGCGGTGCAGGCGGTGATGAAGCTTCACTCTTTGCAAATTCGCTCTACCGTATGTATTCCATGTATGCTCAGACAATGGGTTGGGGCAGTGAAATACTTACCGCAAATGAAACGGAAGTCGGCGGATTCAAAGAAATCAGCTTTATGATAAGCGGTGAGGGTGCATATTCACGCTTTAAGTTTGAAAGCGGTGTGCACCGTGTGCAGCGTGTTCCGGAAACAGAAACACAGGGCCGTGTGCATACCTCTACTGCAACTGTTGCCGTGCTTCCCGAGGCTCAGGATGTGGATGTACAGATTAACCCTGCCGACTTGCAGATAGATACCTACCGTGCAAGCGGTGCAGGCGGTCAGCATGTCAACAAAACTGAGTCCGCTATCCGTATTATCCATATTCCCACAGGTACAATTGTTGAGTGTCAGGATGAAAGAAGCCAGCACAAAAACAAAGACAAGGCTATGAAGATTCTTCGTTCGAGAATTCTCGAGGCAGAAAGAGAAAAGCAGATGTCCTCTATTGCCGACGAGAGAAAAAGCCAGGTAGGCACAGGCGACAGAAGTGAAAGA
>JAFOXE010000014.1 GCA_017425765.1 Paraprevotella sp.
ATACCTTCCACCTGACCACGACGCTTGTTAAGGTCACCGATCACGTCACCCATACTTTCTTCAGGAGTAACAACCTCCAACTTCATGATGGGTTCCATGAGTACAGGCTTAGCCTTTGCACAACATGCCTTGTATGCCATTTGAGCAGCAAGTTCGAATGACAACTGGTCAGAGTCTACGGGGTGGAAGCTACCATCTACGAGTTCAACCTTAAGACTATCCATGGGGAAACCACCGAGGACACCATTCTTCATGGCAGCCTCAAAGCCCTTCTGTACGCTGGGAATAAATTCCTTGGGGATATTACCACCGGTTACGCTATTGATGAACTGAAGACCACCTTGAGTAAAGTCAGGATCTACAGGACCAACATTAACAATGATATCAGCGAACTTACCGCGACCACCAGACTGCTTCTTATAAACCTCACGATGGTTAACGGTTGCTGTGATTGCTTCCTTATAGTTTACCTGAGGCTTACCCTGATTACATTCAACCTTAAACTCACGCTTCAAACGGTCGATAATAATATCCAAGTGAAGCTCACCCATACCAGAAATAACCGTCTGACCACTTTGCTCGTCAGTACGAACAGTAAAGGTTGGATCTTCTTCAGCTAACTTAGCCAAACCATTAGAAAGCTTATCCAAATCCTTTTGAGTCTTAGGTTCTACTGCGATACCGATAACAGGATCTGGGAAGTCCATAGATTCTAATACGATTGGTGCATCTTCTTCGCAAAGAGTATCACCAGTACGAATATCCTTAAAACCTACACCTGCACCGATATCACCTGCGCTAATCACTTCTACAGGATTTTGGTGGTTTGAGTGCATTTGGAACAAACGAGAAACACGCTCCTTCTTACCAGAACGAGAGTTGTATACATATGAACCTGCCTCTACCTTACCTGAATATACACGAATAAAAGTAAGACGACCTACATATGGGTCAGTAGCAATCTTAAACGCCAAAGCTGAAGTCTTAGCATCTTCAGAAGCAGCACGTTCCTCTTCCTCACCTGTTTCAGGGTTAGTACCTACAACATTTGGAGTATCCAATGGCGAAGGCAAGAAAGCACAAACATAATCCAACAATGTTTGTACACCCTTATTCTTGAATGAAGAACCACACAACATTGGAGTTACTTCCATTGATACAGTAGCAGCACGAAGAGCACGCAAAATTTCTTCTTCTGTGATAGTAGAAGGATCTTCGAAGAACTTCTCCATCAAAGCATCATCAAATTCTGCTACCTTCTCCAACATCTTACCTCTCCACTCTTCAGCTTCGCCAAGCAAGTCTGCTGGAATGTCTTCTACATCATAGTCAGCGCCCATACTTTCATCATTCCAGATGATAGCCTTCATCTTGATAAGGTCAATAACGCCCTTGAAAGTTTCTTCAGCGCCGATAGGAATTACAATAGGACAAGCATTAGCACCCAAAACATCCTTCATCTGACGTACTACTTCATAGAAGTCAGCACCAGAACGGTCCATCTTGTTTACATAACCGATACGAGGCACAGTGTACTTATCTGCTTGACGCCATACAGTTTCAGACTGAGGCTCAACACCACCTACGGCACAATATGTTGCCACAGCACCGTCAAGAACACGCAAAGAACGCTCTACCTCAGCGGTAAAGTCAACGTGTCCCGGAGTGTCAATCAAGTTGATCTTGAATGTTTTGTTATCCCACTTCCAGCTAGTTGTTGTAGCTGCAGAAGTGATAGTGATACCACGCTCTTGCTCCTGGGCCATCCAGTCCATAGTAGCAGAACCATCGTGAGTTTCACCAATTTTATGAGTCAAACCCGTATAGAACAAAATACGTTCTGATGTTGTGGTTTTACCGGCGTCAATGTGAGCCATGATACCGATATTACGGGTCAAATGCAAATCGTGTTTAGCCATTGTTTAATCCTTATTAATTAGAATTAGAATCTAAAGTGAGCGAATGCGCGGTTAGCTTCAGCCATGCGGTGCATATCCTCCTTACGCTTAAAGGCACCACCTTGCTCATTGAATGCATCCATAATCTCAGCTGCCAACTTGTCGGCCATAGTCTTACCGCCACGCTTGCGAGCATAAAGAATCATATTCTTCATAGAGATAGACTCCTTGCGGTCAGGACGAATTTCAGTAGGAACTTGGAATGTAGCACCACCGATACGACGAGACTTAACCTCAACTTGTGGAGTTACGTTATTCAATGCGGTTTTCCAGATTTCAAGAGCGCTCTTCTCTTCGTTAGGCATCTTAGTCTTTACAGTTTCAAGAGCTGCATAGAAAATGCTGTAAGATACATTCTTCTTTCCGTCGAACATCAAGTGGTTAACAAACTTAGATACTTTTACGTCGTTAAACACGGGATCCGGAAGAACAAGACGTTTTTTTGGTTTTGCTTTTCTCATTTTGATTTAAAATTTTGTTTGGGCTGTACTTTTCTGTTTTTCTTCAACCTTCCCACCGGAAGATTTACTCAACCTTTCAAAGTTTACAACAAACCAAAACTAGTTAATAATTACTTCTTAGCTGCTTTAGGACGTTTTGCACCGTACTTAGAACGGCGTTGAGTACGATTTGCTACACCGGCAGTATCCAAAGTACCGCGAACGATGTGATAACGTACACCCGGAAGGTCCTTTACACGACCACCGCGAACCAATACGATTGAGTGCTCTTGCAAGTTGTGTCCTTCACCCGGGATGTAAGAGTTCACTTCCTTAGTGTTTGTCAAACGTACACGTGCAACTTTACGCATTGCTGAGTTAGGTTTCTTAGGAGTAGTGGTATACACACGAACGCAAACGCCACGACGTTGTGGACAGCTGTCCAATGCAGGCGACTTGCTCTTGTCAACCAATGCTACTCTACCTTTTCTTACTAATTGCTGAATAGTAGGCATCTTGTTTAATTTTTAATTTATATTATATTGTATTGAATTATATCATCTTAATGAACAAGGCACACTAACCCTATTCGGGCTGCAAAGTTACGAAAAGTTCTCCAAATCGCAATGCTTTTGTCACTTCTTATTACAAGAGCGCCCACAAAATCAAGGCTTCATCACATACATTTAACCTTATTTAACTATAAATACTGTTATATGTACAAAAAAAGGAGGCTTTTAGGCCTCCCCTTTGTTCGTTCTGAAGGGCGCAATAGTTCTTCCACCCTCATGTTGCAACTGAATTGTCCCGAATGTTTGCTCGTAACGCAGCACATTATCTTGCAAGGCTATCATCAGACGTTTGGCATGTTCCGGTGCCAGAATGATGCGGGATTGCACGCCTGCTTTGGGCAAGCCCGGCAGCATCTTTACAAAATCTACGATGAACTCTGAACTGGAATGTGCTATTAACGCCATGTTCACATACACTCCCTGTGCCACCTCCGGCGTTAACTCAATTTGAAACTGATTATTCTGTAGTTTTTCTTCGTTTGCCATAATATATATATAATAAGGTATAGGAAATCGTATTTTTTCAACTCACAAATGCAAAGATAAGACATCGACACAAAAGGTCAAAGTACGAAACGCTTTTTGTGGACGAACGTAATCCGATACATTCATCTCGGCACCTCAAAATATTGATTACCCTTCCTAATCTCACACTTCACGCTATTGAGCCACAATGTAAAACTACCGTTGGAAACTACGCACACCGAATCACCTTCACACAACAACGAGGCGACAATCCGTCCAAATCGCAAATTTTCTATTCCGTGACGTGAACGACGCAACACAGTCCAAGACACGCCTTTGGCATCTTCTAGTACAGAAAAACCTAATACATTTTCAATCAGCATGGAAATTGGCATCAACCCCGACCAGCCCACAAAGTTGGGCCTACACAATTCTGTGTGTACCGCCGTAGTGGCCGACATAAAGATATCCGGAGCATACACCTCCCAAATAGTACCGGTGGCCTCATAAACCTTCCATACCGCACGCAATTGTTTCTCAGCAATTGCTCTCGCCAATTCGGAATATCCTCTGTATTCAACCCCTTTCACCGTCACATTTTCGCTACGCAAAGATGACAAAAACCAAACAACATCGCAAACTATTGCTTTGCTTTTTACAGTTATACATATCGCATCATGAAAAGAGCTTTTGGTGCACGCCTCGTTAACGCTCAAAACACACGGTGGTGTCGTTGCATCAAGGCGTACACCAAAATTCAACGACACGGCGGTGTAGATACCCTCTACACCGCCGTGTGTTTTTGATAGGCCGTAAGTATACTTTCTGGAGGCACAACACGTTGCTTGTCACACACAAGGTGTATACGCCCCGAAACGACAAACCAAAACGTCTTTTTTACACCATAGAAAAACCCTCATACGACGCACACATCCAAAGTGCACGTACACATACATGCACATACTATTGCAAAGAATAGAAAATAATTGTATTTTTGACAAAAATAAAAAATAATACTAAAACTATATATCATGAAAACAAACTTACTTAAAAGCCTATTCGTGTGCCTATTCGCCATGATGTACGCCACCACATCGGCCCAAGTGGCAACTCCAGCCTACACGCTTGCCAACTCGTCTACATTCAAGCCTAGTTCTGCCGACTACAAGCTAAGTCCATACACCGGAATGAGCCGTCAAGGTTGGATTGAGGCTGCGGAATATTTATTGGAAGGTGCATTTACCTATATCCGTAACATCGACGATCCGATGTACTTCCCTAAACAGTTCGACAAGACCTATCCTAAGAACGAAGGGCAAGTGCCTACCGCTAAACTTGAAGGTTTCTGCCGCACTCTATTCTTAGCAGCCCCATTGTTGCGTGAAAATCCCGACCTTACGCTAAACAACATTAAGGTGGCCGACTACTATCGTCATCAACTGCTCAATCTACTGAATCCCGAAAGTCCCAGCTACATCAAGCACCGCACCGGCGGTCCAAGCCAGATTCTGGTAGAGTTTGGTGCGCTCGCCATTTCTCTATCTACCGCCAAGAATGTATTATGGGATCCACTCACACAAGAACAGAAAGACGCCCTTGCTGCCACCATGTTGAGCTACGGCAACGGACCTACCATTGGTTCAAATTGGATGTTCTTCAACGTCTTCGTCATCAGTTTCTTCAAGCAAGAGGGCTATAAGGTGAACGACGGCCGCATGAAAGAATGCCTTGAAAAACTTTTGGCCTTGTATCGTGGTGAAGGATGGTATAACGATGCCCCTGCTTACGACTACTACAGCATGTGGGCTTTCCAAATGTATGGTCCCATTTGGGCACAGACTTACGGCCATTTCTATCCTGAATATGCAAAGCAATTCATGAAAAACCAACGCGACCTGGCCGACAACTACCCATATATGTTTAACGCCGAAGGACGAATGAACATGTGGGGGCGCAGCATCCCTTATCGTTTTGGTGCCGTGGTTCCTTTGGCCTTGTTGGGTTATCAAAACGATCCTACCATCAATTATGGTTGGATGCGCCGCATTGCCTCCTCTACATTGTTGCAATTCGTGCAAAACCCTGACTTTCTTGAAGACAATGTGCCCACCCTGGGCTTCTACGGTCCTTTTGAACCGGCCGTTCAAATTTACAGTTGTCGTGCCAGCGTGTATTGGTGCGCCAAGGCGTTCCTTGCCCTCCTTATTCCTGCCGACAACCCGTTTTGGACTGCAAAGGAAAACGAGGGGCCATGGGGCGACACCTTCAAGAAGAACCAGGTGTATAACAAATTCCAACCGGCCACTAACTTGATGATTACCGACTACCCTAATGTAGGAGGTTCTGAAATGCGTTCATGGTGTCACGAAACCGTAGCCAACGATTGGCAGAAATTCCGTAGTTCAGAAAATTACAACAAATTGGCATATCACACCGAATTCCCGTGGATGGCAGACGGTCCCAACGGCGAGGTATCTATGAACTACGCCACCCTAAACGGCAAAAACCAATGGGAAGTGCTTCGATTGTACACTTTCAAGAGTTTTGAAAACGGAATCTATCGCCGTGATGCTGTGTTGGAAACCAATCGTGAAATAAAATATCAGTTGGCCGACATACCGTTAGCAAATGGCGTGCTGAGAATAGACAAAGTATCTGTACCCACACCTACCACCATCCGATTAGGGCACTACACCTTACCCGTAACCGATGCAACCCCTCTTTCCGAGATTTCGTCAAAGAAAGTGAAGGAGGCCACCATTCTTACCAACAGCAACTATAGTTTGGCCACTGTCCCCCTCTATGGCTGGGATAAAACCATGGTGGTGAAACCTGAAGGAATCCACCCGGTAAGCAAGATGTGCGGACTCATCATGACGGAAAAACAAGTACAGAAAGAACACATCATGGTTACACTACATTTATGGAAGAAGGGCAAAAAGAACTTCTCGTCCAAAGAACTTTCACCGGTAAAATCGGTACATGTTTCCGACGACTTGAAAACCGTAGAGGTAACAATGACTGATAAGAACAACTACACAGTTACATTCTAAACAAACATTGAGTACACCACATACCTCACAAAACTAAAACAACTATGAATAAAAAGCTGTTCTTAGCCCTTATGCTGACAGGAGGGGCAGGCCTTATGGCGCAAAACACCTACCAAGCCGAAGTGGGTATCAACGACACCGACCACTACCGTTGGGTGTGCACCGGCAACCCTATCATACGACATAAGTTCAGCGCCGACCCGGCACCGTTCGTTCACGGCGACACACTTTGGCTGTACACCGGGCGTGATGCCGCCGGAAATCAGAATGGATATAAGATGCACGAATGGAGTCTATACTCCACCACCGATATGAAGACTTGGACCGAGCATCCCTCACCCCTTCATGTCGACGAGTTCAAGTGGCAAAATTCTCATGCAGCCTATGCCGCCCACGTCATCGAACGTAATGGAAAATGGTATTTCTACGTAAGCACAAATTGGTGTGGCATCGGTGTAGCCGTGGCCGACAGCCCGTTTGGACCGTTTAAGGACGCTATTGGAAAACCGTTACTCACCAATAAAGATTGTCCGGGCACCAACCATGCATGGGCATGTATCGACCCGTTTGTAACGGTGGACGACGACAATCAGGCGTGGATCTTCTGGGGAAACAGAAAGTGTTTTGCCGCCAAACTGAAGGAGAACATGGTGGAAATAGACGGCGAAGTAAAAGAAATCGTGATGCCGGGTGCCAACTTTACCGAAGCTCCGTGGGTGCATAAGCACAACGGAAAGTATTACCTTACCTTTGCTGAGGGCTGGCCGGAGTCATTGGCTTATGCCGTAAGCGACAAGATAGACGGTCCATACGAATACAAAGGTTTGTTCTCTGAAATTTCAGGTAATAGCAACACCACCCACCCGGGTGTGGTACACTTTAAGAACCAAGATTGGTTGTTTACCCACAACGGTGCATTACACGAAGGAACCAGCTACAGTCGCAGCGTGTGCGCACAACCCCTAAACTATAACGAGAACGGAGATTTGCAAAAATGCGACATTGTAGCCAAGCCTGACTACCTCAACCAATCGTCCTACCCCAATGCGCCTAAATTGACACCACAAGGCACTCCGATTTCTTCACAACCTAAAACGGAGGCTTACCTCTTTGCCTACTTCGAAGGGAAAGGCGACCCACACCAACAAGAACAAATCCGCTTTGCGATAAGCGAAAATGGAGTTGATTGGCAAGCTCTTAACCACAACAAGCCTATCCTTTCATCGGCAACCATCAGCCACACAGGTGGTGTGCGCGACCCACACATAATGCGAGGTGCCGACGGGAAAAGCTATTATATGGTGGCCACCGACATGTACACAATGAAGAACGGATGGGGCTTTAATCCCGGAATCGTGATGTTGAAGAGCAACGACCTCGTTACATGGACTCATTCGGCGATAGATTTCACCAAAGCCTACGCCGAACGATTTGGTAATGTACAATGGGTGTGGGCCCCGCAAACTATTTATGATGCTAAGGTGAACAAATACCTCGTGTACTTCGGCATTCGCTTTAAGGGTGACGAACATCTTGACTTCTATTGTGCCTATGCCAACACCGATTTCACCGGATTTGAGCACGAGCCTGTGTTTATGTTCCGTGCCGATTATGGTGCCATTGACGCCGACATCATCTATAACCCGAACGATGGTTTGTACCACTTCTTCTTTAAGGGGAACACTAAAGACAAGAACGGAAGAGAGTTTGAAAATGGAATTAAGCAAGCGGTAAGCCCATCGCTCTACGGACCATGGTACGAACAAAGAGTGTACGTGGATGCTTACGCTGCAAAACATATTTCTGTAGAAGGTTCCGGGGTGTTTAAGCTCAATAAGAAAGATTGCAAAAGCAACTCTGATGAATATATCCTCATGTACGATCTCTACCGCGACGGACGTTATGAGTTCCAGCGCAGCAACGATTTATTCCACTTTACTACTACACCTGAATCGTTCAGCAAGAACTTCCACCCACGTCATGGCACAGTTCTACCTATAACCCGTAAGGAGTATAAACGATTGATGAATCAATGGGGAAAGTAATCCTCACATAGATTGCCGAGTCATACACACAAAGGCGATGCCCTCAAAGCATCGCCTATTTTTATGCTATATTCCGTAGAAACCAATCCGGTGTAGCGAAGTCCGTACAGTCTATTTTCCATGGCTCATACATACGACACCTCCTTTAGTAAGCCACAGCCTCTTTGATATATCTATTCCTACCTCTACAAATAAAATAAGGGGCAACCCGAAGATTGCCCCTTACTATCAAATCCACTTTTGTGGAACATACTCATCGTATTACCAAATGTCCTGCCACTCGCCCTTTACCATTTGGTCGGCACCGGTTTCATCCTTGTGGATGGGGAAAGACGTGGTAAGAACGGCAGACTCCATCTGCACGTTCATTACTTCCATTGCGGGAACAATATATGTTTTTTTCATGTTTTATTTCCTCCAATTTTTAGATTGTGATTACTTAACAACAGTTACCACGCCATCGATTACGTAGATTCCCTTTTGAGCCTTAGCCACACGGCGACCCATCAAATCGTAAATCACTGGGGTAGCATTCTTCTCTGCCTTCACACCTTCGATTCCGGTTGTAGAGAAATCAAATGCGAAGCCCTTAATGTTGTTGTCGGCAATGGTCATGTAAGCCTTGAAACCCTTCAATGTGGTTCCGGTGTATCCATAGAAACCAATGCCCTTAGAACCATTCTGCAAGGTATAAGCATTAGCAAAAGTATTCTGTGTTTCGATGCTACCTTCAAGAGCGTTATCAGCAATAATTTCCACATCCTCCACAATCGTCAAATCGTGTGTACCTTGGTTACCTTCAAT
>JAFOXE010000119.1 GCA_017425765.1 Paraprevotella sp.
ATTTCATTTCTAATCCTTCTTATTATTTTGCCAACTCCATGACGCACACACCTGCCGCGTCATAAAGGTATGCTTTTTCTGACTCAACCTTAAACGCAGATACTTTTTCTAGAGCCAACAAGATGTTTCTCTCGGCATCCATGTTTACACACATACGTTGTGTGGCACCCATTTGAGCAAACGAAAGTTTTTCACCCTCCAGAGTATATGTACCAAAATAGTTATTGCAACCGGTGGCGCCGTACACTTCTTTTTCGTTCAATGCGAAAGTAGGTTGTCCCTCCTCGCCCATCTCAACAGCCTGGCCATTTGCTTTTACTATCTTCCATTCTGTGCTCATCAATTCCTTACTGCCTTCAGAAACTTTCTTTGCGGAGTCGCAAGAAATGAAAAGAGAAGCACACATAAGCAACATTACAATCTTCTTCATATTCAATATCAATTTTGAGATTTATGTGTACAAAAGTAGGCAAAAGGTACGACACATAAAAATGTTTTCAATTTCGTTAAGAGTTTATGGCCATTTGTTAGTGTAGAAAACATTTCAACGAGTTGTATTTTGCTGCGCCTTTTTATTAACCACAAAATTCAGGTAGATGGGCAAATGGTCGCTGTATCCCCCACGATACGAAGGTCCTTGGTACGTGCGATGCGGTCGTTTTCCTCCGTATGTTTGGTCATCGACAAGAAGAAAAGGGAAGTCTGCCACCTGCACCTGCTTGTCAATACATCTAAAAATAGAAGCAGAGTCTAATAGGTTCTCACTTACCAAGATGTGATCAAGAAACATCCATTCACCGCGATAACGATACGACCCTAACGTCTTATTCTTCACTTTCGACCTACGCGGAGTGGTTAAATACATCGTAGCATCGGCCCCGTTTATTAGAGCGGAATTCACTCGGTTGTTCTGCATATAAAAATACTCGTGAGCACAAAGAATCTTTGTAAAAACCATATCCCCAGGCGCTGCATTGAAGTCGCCTGCGACCACTACCTTTGCATGAGGATGCACCATGAACAGCGAATCTATAGAACAACGCAACGTTGTCGCTGCAAGAACACGATGTTCGTCTGCCTTGCGCGTTCCTCGCGAACGACTTGGGAAATGACATACTAGAACATCCAAGGTGTCGCCCGAAATCACCTTA
Organism: Paraprevotella sp.; assembly: GCA_017425765.1. Lineage (GTDB taxonomy): Bacteria > Bacteroidota > Bacteroidia > Bacteroidales > Bacteroidaceae > Paraprevotella. The sequence continues at coordinate 1,152 of JAFOXE010000119.1, forward strand.
CCACGAACATGAAGGATGTCGCGAGTGGGCGTATATCCGTTCTCGACCGAAGGCATCTTTATGGTATGATGCTCAAGAAGACGAAACATTCCGGGCTGATACAATAAAGCCACATCAATGCCTCGCGGATCGGCCGACTGCGTAACTACATAACGATAACCAACAGCACGTAACGACGACCTCTTCGTAAGGTCATAAAGCACACTATCGTTTTCCACCTCACACAAAGCAATCAAAGCGGGCAAGCGCTCCTCGCCCACCGCAGCAATCACCTTAGCCAATCCATCCAACTTATGCCAATATCTACTCGACGTCCACCGACGTGATGAAGTTTCAAGAAACTCATCATCATTCGTTTGCACATCGTTCTTGGTGTCAAACAGATTTTCAACATTGTACTGCATGATGCAGAATGGCGTTTGTGCCCATGTGCCAAACGCCATTCCCGACATCACAATATAGAGAATCAGTTTGTGCAAATTATTCTTCCTCTTTTACTACGAATTCATAGCAACCGGCGTCCGGTCCTTCATCGAGAGTACGAGCCATTCCATATCGGTCGAACGGATAACGTGCAGCCACTTCAACATCGCCTATGTTTCGTGCACCCGACGATTCCTTCAAACGAAAATCGTAAAGAAAATTATAAGTGTCGAAGCGCACAAAATTCTTTTCCTTAGGCAAGGCTTGTTCCCCATTATCGTATACAATGCCAACAAAGCGTTCCGCATCGTCAGTTTCCACTGTATTCAGATACGAATAGCCGAAGAAATAGTCCAAATGTTCACCCTCTACTTCATCCAAATCCCCTTGTATCACATCGTCAGGATATCCACTCATCAAGCAATTCACAAAGTGCGCATGATACAAAGGATAAGGTTCGTCTGCTAGATGATTGGTGAGGTAGAGAGCCATGCCCCGATTTGCTTCCCAGGGATAGAACTGTGCAAATGTACAATGTACAAACTCACTCCACCCTCCTATTTGATAAACACAATCTCCCAACACGTTGCTTATTTGTGTATTGGCAACCAATGCTCGACAATGCTCCAATTTCAAGCCATGCCCACCTATGTTGTGAAGAACACTATTTTCAAGAGTTAACTTCATTTCATCTAACTCGGATCTATCACAAACAATACCAAACTGAGCACTATGAATGTCTGTATGGTAGAACTCGTTGTTCAGACTTGTAGAGAACAAACGAATGCCTCCCCAACGTGAAGGTGTATTGTCGTAAGGTAAATAGTCGAACATACGGTCAGTACGATCGCCACGGAACACCACCTCATTTCCTAAAGTTCCTAATGCCTTTAAGGTGCCATGCACACGAAGTTCTGCCTTGTCGTGGAAGAAAAGTTTTACACCCGGTAACATTGTTAACGTGGCACCTTCGGCCACTACTAAACTATCGTACACCACAAACGGACGGCCAGCAGTAAGCGTTGTGTCTTGATCCACTACCTTTTCACGCCAATGGTAGGCGTCCATCCCTTTTGCCGTTAATGTTAGCTTCTGTTCGCGCCCGCTTTCCAAATAGAAAATCAGCGTATCAGACACGTCAAAAACCTCATTCTGATTACGTTCGTCCACCGTCACCTCGGCACGCACATACAGGCTGTCGCCTCCTCGCACCTCGAAATCATAAGCAATGGAACCGGCACTACGTGGCAAATACTCGCCATCAACATTCACACGAAACATACTTTTCTTTCCCTCCGCCAAGCGCACAGAAACAATGCGAATACCGTCTTCATTGAAGTTGAACACCTTGACCAACTTTGTGGTAGACCCAACTGTACTTATAATCGTATCAAAACGAAGGGTATCTGTGGAGAAGGTTAAAGTGCGTGATGGATCTTGTGTAAACTTTTCATCGCCAAAGCCTAAAAGCCCTGAGTCGTCGCACGAAGAGGCAATACTCAGCACACTGCTTAGCAAAAAGAAAAACACTATATAATAAGGTATGGACCGTGTCATATTTACATTTATCTATACAAAAAGGGCATACTCCCTACATTTTATAACGGAAGTATGCCCTGATTATTTTATTCCTTTGTAGGAATCTTCTTCAATATAGCCAATATATGATCCCATACCATTTGTACGGTTGGAATCAAAAGGCGCTCGTCAGGAGAATGAACACCACGCAATGTAGGACCAAAAGAGATCATATCCAAACCTGGATACTTTTCGCTAAACAAACCACATTCCAAACCGGCATGAATACCTAACACACGAGGTTCTTTATTGAAAAGTTCCTTGTATGTATCTACAGCAATACGAAGAATCTCCGACTTCGGATTCATCTTCCATCCCGGATAGCCCTCACCTACCGTAACCTCGGCACCCGCAAGTTCAAAAGCAGCCTTAATGGTGTTGCTCATGTGCCGACGTGCACTCATAACGCTACTGCGTTGGCTGGTCACAACTGTAATCTTATTACCGTCTTGCAAGCGAACACTAGCCAAGTTTGAACTTGTTTCTACAAGGTCTATATCTTGACACATTGCCAATACACCGTTATGCACAGCCTGCAAAGCAATAATCAATCGACGTGTTGTGTCACGATCAATCACCGTAGCCGCAGCATCGGCACTTTGAAGGTGGAACTTCACATTAGGCTCGGTTACACTATATTCTTCCTCTACATCTGCTGCAAAGATGTTCCAATCCACACGAATGTTTTCCTTATCTTTCATTGGCACCGCGCAGAGCGCAATAGCCTCACGAGGAATTGCATTGCGCAGTCCTCCGGTCTGGATGTCGGCTATATGCAGATCATACTTCTGCATGGAGTTGTAAAGGAAACGTGCCAACACCTTATTTGCATTTGCTCGTTTCTTGTTGATATCATCTCCTGAGTGACCACCCGTAAGTCCGTTTACCTTCAACTCAAAGAAAAAATAGCCTTCAGGTGCAGGTTGTTGTGTACAATGGAACACTGCAGTTGTGTCTACACCACCGGCGCAACTTACGTAAATCTGGCCCTCATCCTCCGAGTCTAGATTAAGAAGCATATCGCCCTTCATGAAGCCCGGTTGCATTGCAAATGCTCCGGTCAAACCGGTTTCTTCATCACGTGTGAACACACATTCTATAGGTCCATGCTCAATGTCGTCGGCAGCCAATATTGCCATTTGTATGGCCACACCAATACCGTCATCAGCACCCAAAGTAGTGCCTTTTGCACGCATCCATTCGCCGTCAACCTCAGTTTGAATAGCATCCTTGGTGAAATCAAAATCTACATCTCTGTTCTTTTCGCATACCATATCCATGTGACTTTGCAAAATCACGGTCTTACGGTTCTCCATTCCCGGTGTAGCCGATTTGCGAATCAATACATTGCCACAATCGTCGGTCAATGTCTCCAATCCCAATTGCCTACCATAATTCTGCAAAAACTCTATCATACGCTCCTCTTTCTTTGAGGGACGTGGAACTTTGTTCACCTGCGCAAAACAGTCGAACACACATGCGGGTTTTAATTCCATATTGCTCATTATTTTTAATTATGTACTTGATTAGCTCGTTTTGTTAATTAAGATTAAAAGAATGAAGACGCACACGTCAGTTTCTTTTTAGCATTATCTTTGCACACGCAAATATACAGAAAAATGTTGAAAACCCTACTGCTCACATTGGTAATTGTGGCCATAAGCATGGCTTTCTTTGCTGTAAAGATTCTAATTAAACGCAATGGGCGTTTCCCGAACCTCCACATTGGCGGTAGTGCGGCCATGCGCAAACGAGGCATTACTTGCGTGCAAAGCATGGATTATGCCATGCGCCAAGAAAATCCGCACAAAATTGCAGAGCGTAGAAACAAAGCCGATGATAAGAAGGCAAACACCACAGAAAACGAATAATAAAACAAGATAAAAATGAAAAAGAAAAATCTATTCCTTACCGGAATTATGGCCGCAACTGCTTTGCTGTTGGCCACCGCTTGCGGAAACTCTTGCAATGTAGAAAATCAAGCATCTGCAGCAGCCGATAGTACAGAGATGGGTAATTTGAAGATAGCCTATGTAGAAATTGACAGCCTTATGTCGCAATATCAATTCTGCAAAGACTACTCTATTTTAATGAGCAAAAAGGGCGAAAACATCCGCACTACTCTCGAGAACAAAGAAAGAACCCTACGTGCCAACTTTGCAGCTTTCCAAAAGAAGTACGAGTCTAACGGCTTCACCACACGCGACGAAGTAGAAAAGGTACAAATGAGTTTGGCTCGTCAAGAACAAGATTTGCAGGCCTTAAACGAACGTCTTACCAACGAATTTGCCATGGAGCAAGCAAAATTTAACGAGGAGATGCGCGATTCTATCCAAAGTTTCCTTGTACAATACAACAAAGACAAGAAGTTCGATTACATCATAAGCAAAGCCGGTGACAACATTTTGTTGGCAAACAAAAAGCTCGATATCACCGACGAAGTGGTAAAAGGCCTAAACAAACGCTATAAAATTAAACCGGAAGTTGCCGAAAAGATTGGCGTTAAGTAATCTAACACATTAAAATACAAACATAAGCAAGGCGATGATGTCACCCAAAAGACACCATCGCCTTGTTGTATCCAGATGCTCGTGTAGTGGGTCTCCACATGCTCATGTACCACCCTTCTACATGCTCGTGTCTTTATAGGCACATGCAGATGTGCAAATGGCAATCTCGTAATGAGCAAAAGAAAAGGTGTACAAGTCTTTCACAAGAATTGTACACCTCATTTAGGATTTCCGACTATGGCATCGCTATGCACACGTCGAAAGTATAGTCAAATAATAAAGGGGGTTACTTATCACCGAAGTAACGTTGGTACAATCCGAAGAAACCGCGACCATGACGAGCTTCATCTTTTGCCATTTCATGCACGGTGTCGTGAATCGCATCCAAATTCTGAGCCTTTGCCATCTTTGCGATGTCCATCTTACCAGAGCATGCTCCACTTTCTGCTTCCATACGCTTTTTAAGGTTGGTTTTGGTATCCCAAACCATGTCGCCTAGAAGTTCGCAGAATCTTGCTGCATGGTCGGCCTCCTCAAATGCATAACGTTTGAAAGCTTCTGCAATTTCAGGATATCCTTCACGGTCGGCCTGACGACTCATTGCCAAATACATACCCACCTCAGTGCACTCACCTTCAAAATTGGCTTGTAAACCCTTCTTGATTTCAGGGTCAACATCCTTTGCAACACCGATTTCGTGTTCAGTAACAAATTCCAATTCTGTGCTCACCAATTCCTTAAACTTTGAGGCAGGAACATTACATTGTGGGCATCTCTCTGGAGCCTCATTACC
>JAFOXE010000015.1 GCA_017425765.1 Paraprevotella sp.
AACATCTGGGCAGGTGTTCCCGCAGTACTTGCCGAAGCGGCTGACACTGTAGCTGTGGCAAAAGATGGCGAGAAGGCAATGGCAAAGACCGAGAAAGCAGAGAAGAAAACCACGGCACGCACACGTCGCACTTCCTCGGAGAAGTCGAAAAGCGGTAGCAAGACAAAGGTAAAGAGTGGTGGGGCTTCGGCACCACGCGTATCTGTTCGTCGTCAACGTCGATAGAAGATTGTAGCAAAAAAATGCTAAAAAGGTGGTATGGTATTCAAAAAATACTAACTTTGTCCTTGACAGACGAACAACATAAAAACAGAAAAATATGAAAAAGATTCTAGTGAGCGCTCTTGTTGCTCTTATGGCAACCTTCGCCGTAGCTCCGGCACAAGCAGGTATTTTCAAGTGGGGTATTGAAGGTGGTATCAATATGTCCAAGATGAAAATCTCAAAATCTGCTCTTGAGTCTAACAATCGTAGCGGATGGTTTGCCGGTGTAAAGGCACAAGTAACCATTCCTCTTTTGGGTTTGGGTATTGATGGTGCTGTGCTCTACTCACAAAAGTATATGGATGTAGAGAAGGCGATGATAGGTACTTCCCTTACCGGTCAACCTTATTTCTATATGGGAACCGAAAGTAGGTCTATGCCTTATTTCGACCTCCCTATAAACATTAAATATAATATTGGCTTTAGCAGTGTAATTGGTGCTTATATTTCCACTGGTCCGCAATGGAGCTACTACATGGGTGGCAAAACCTTTACATTTGAAGATGGTACCATCGGTAGTTTTAAGGATACTAATTTCAGCTGGAACATCGGTTTAGGTATCAATGCCATCAAGCACTTGCAGTTGGGGGTTACCTATAACATTCCTATAGGCAAGACCGGCGAGGTAAAGGAAATGAATGCATGGGACGTAACTAAAGCCTTGGATATGAAAAATAACACTTGGCAGGTACGTTTGGCTTATATGTTCTAACGAGTTTCACAGCCTGTACATAAAGATATAAACCGCTTGGCGAAACCAAGCGGTTTTTTGTTGCTCAAAAAGGTAGAAAGTTTTACTTTTGTACGACAATAAGATGCGCATTGTGATGGATTGTTTTGTAGATGTCATACTTCCTTTGCCACTTCCCGGTGTGTTTACCTATGCAGTGTGCGATGCCCGTATGCAGCAGGTGATACAACCAGGTGTGCGCATCATTGTACCCTTTGGTTCAAAGAAAATTTACACCGCCATAGTACAAAATGTGCATTCCCAATGTCCTGAAGGCTATGCTGTGAAACAGGTGCTAGAACTTTTAGACGAGCAACCTGTGGTGCTGCCCTCGCAACTCAAATTGTGGCAGTGGGTGTCCGAGTATTATTTATGTGCTTTGGGCGAGGTATACAAGGCCGCAGTACCCTCGGGGATGAAACCCGAAAGTGAGAGCATTGTGGTTCTCAACGAGGAGTTCGAGGCCGCTGTATCTTTGAAGGCTAACGAGCAGAAGATTCTTGACTTGTTGGCTCACCAATCCGAACAAACTCTTACACGTCTTCAACGCGACAGTGGAATCCGTAGTATCGTGACACCGGTAAAGAATCTAATGGAGATGGGTGCCCTAAGTCTAAAGGAAGAGGTTAAGGAGTCGTTTCATCCACGCACTATAGCTTGTGTGCGCATGGCTTCTGAGTATTTCAACGAGCGGCGGTTAAACGAACTTTTCGTTGAGTTAAAGCGTAGTCCCAAGCAATCTAAGGTCCTTTTGGCCTATTTGGAACTTTCTAAGGTATCTTCTGCATTATCATTAAAAAACGAACAACTTTTGGCAGATGTTTCCAAGGTGGAACTGATGCATAAAGCTGAGGTTGCTTCATCCATCGTATCCGCTTTGGTCAAGCGCGGTGTGTTTGAAATATACGATAAGGAGGAGGGCCGAATTCAAAATCAAGCCCTTCCTGAATATCTTATTGGATTTCAACTCAGTCCTTTGCAACAGCAAGCCGTTGCACAAATCAATCATGTCTTTTCCGAGAAGGATGTATGTGTGTTACACGGTGTTACCGCTAGTGGTAAGACCGAAGTCTATATTCAACTTATCAAAGACGCTTTGGCTCAGGGCAAACAGGTTCTTTATCTTTTGCCTGAGATTGTACTCACCGCTCAGCTAACCCATCGTTTGCAACGTGTGTTCGGAAGTCGATTAGGGGTGTACCATTCCAAGTTCTCTGATGCAGAACGTGTAGAAATATGGAAGAAACAGCTGTCCGACTCACCCTACGATATAATAATAGGTGTTCGTTCTTCTGTTTTCTTGCCTTTCCAAAGGCTAGGTCTTGTGTTAGTTGACGAGGAGCACGAAGCCAGCTTTAAGCAACAAGAACCAGCACCCCGCTATCATGCCCGCGATGTGGCTATAGTGCTAGCATCTATGTGTCGTGCCAAGGTGCTGTTAGGCACGGCTACTCCCTCGTTCGAAAGCTACTACAATGCCCGCAATGGAAAGTACGGGTTGGTGGAAATGCTTACACGTTATCAGAATGTCAGCCTGCCCGATATTAAGGTGGTAGATATAAAGGAACTGCATCGAAAGCGCCGAATGCGAGGTTCTTTTTCGCCCGAATTGTGCGCTGCTATGGAACAAGCTTTTGCTGCCCACGAACAAGTTATCTTGTTCCAAAACCGTCGAGGCTTTGCTCCTCAAACTGAGTGCCGTACCTGCGGATGGGTGCCACGATGCAAGAATTGTGATGTCAGCATGACCTATCATAAGGGATTGCACCGCCTTACCTGTCATTATTGTGGATTCACGTGTGTGGTGCCTACGCGCTGTCCAGCTTGCGAGGGTGACACCTTTATGCAACGTGGATTTGGTACGGAAAAGGTGGAGGACGAGGTAAAAACGCTTTATCCTGAAGTTCGTATTTCCCGTATGGACATGGATACCACCCGTTCCAAACAAAGCTATGAAAAAATTATTTCCGAGTTTCAACAAGGGCATACCGATGTTCTTGTTGGCACTCAAATGGTTACGAAGGGGCTGGATTTCGATCGTGTCAGTGTGGTAGGAATTCTTAATGCCGATACTATGTTGACGCAGCCCGATTTTCGCAGTTTCGAGCGATCGTTTCAGATGATGTCGCAGGTTGCAGGTCGTTCAGGTCGTCGTCAACATCAAGGCACTGTTATATTGCAAACCAAAAACCCAGACTTACCCGTGGTAAGTTATGTGGCGACCAACGACTACAAGCAGCTCTACGAACAGCAATTGGAAGAACGACGTTTGTTCTATTTTCCTCCTTTCTGCCGCTTAATCAGTGTGGTAATGAAGCATCGCGACCAGGGTATACTTGATCAATTGGCCGCAGCTATGGCTGTACGAATGAAGCAGGTGTTTGGTGATAGAGTGTTAGGACCCGATGCTCCTCCGGTGGGCCGTGTACAATTGTTATACATCCGTCAGTTGATGCTTAAGATTGAGCCGAATGCCTCCTTGAAGAAGGTGCGCCAACAACTTGTCATGCTTCGACAAAGTATGCTTGCTGACGAGCGTTACCATGCGGCTCAAATCTTTTTTGATGTTGATCCCTACTAGTTTTTGTAGGTTATTCCTTCAGTTCGGGATAACTTACTCTTGTGTGGTAGATGGTTTTTAGTTTCTCTTTGAGTACCTCTTTGGCTGTATGAATATCCAAGAATGTGATGGGGCATTCTTGGAAGAATCCCTCCTGTACCTGACCGTTGATGATGCGGTCAACCAGTTCGTTGATGCTCTCCTCGGTGTATTCCGGCAAACTTCTTGAGGCTGCTTCTACCGAGTCGGTCATCATCAAAATAGCTTGTTCTATGGTCGACGGATTCGGTCCCGGATAGGTATAGGGCTCTGCATCTATCTCCTTGTCAGGGTTTGCATTCTTACTTGAGATGTAGAAATATTTTGCCATTCCACCGCCGTGGTGCGTAGTAATGAAATCCTTAATTATCTTAGGCAAATTGTACTTCTCTGCCAGCATGATGCCATCCTTCACGTGGTTTATTACAATGCGTGCACTCCGTTCGTACGATAGTTTATTGTGTGGGTTATTACCGCTCTGATTCTCGGTAAAGAAAGCCGGATTCATGGTCTTTCCTATGTCGTGATACAAAGCTCCCGTCCTTACCAATTGGCTTTTTGCCCCGATTCGGTTTGCCACTTCGGCAGCCAAGTTTGCCACCTGCATAGAGTGTTGGAATGTGCCCGGTGCCACTTCCGACATGCGGCGTAGAATTTCGTTATTAATGTTCGATAGTTCTACCAAGGTTACGTTGCTCGTGAATCCGAAAATCTTTTCTATCAGGAACATAAGTGGATAGGCAAACAGTAGTAGCACACCGTTGATGAACATATACATATACGTCCCCCAATATAGGTTTTGCAGCGAATGACCGTGAATTAGCTCTATGCTCAGATAGCTCAACATAGTACTTAGTGTTACGATTAAGGCCGTTTTTAAGAGTTGTGAACGCTGCGATAATTCACGCAAACTATATATGGCCACAAGACCGCCCACTGTTTGTGTAGCGATGAATTCGAATGGATATTTAAGTGATATGGCACACGCCATTATAGTGATTACATGCGTAATAAAGGCTGTGCGTGAATCCATAAATACGCGGACAAATATAGGTAGGATGCCATACGGCAACAAGTACACATTGAGCAAATCATTGCGTACTAAAAAAGCTGTGAGCAGCGGAAAGATGGCGCTTAACGTAGTCAGTAGCAAGATACTTCTGGGATTCTCCAGGTAATCGCGACGAAATAGGTTGAAGTACAACAATAGGCATATAATCAAGCTGCCCACATAAAGCACTTGTCCTAGAATCAGTACAAAGGTTTGTTTTGAACCGGTCTTAGTCTTGGCTATCTCTTTCTCATACGAAAGTAAAATGTCGTATGTTTCTTCAGTAACGATTTCGCCTCGGTCTATAATTTTTTGGCCAGCTACTACCATGCCTTTTGCATACGAGAGCGAACCCTCCAATTCTTTCCGTGCTGCTTCCGATTTGGCTATGTCAAACGTCAAGTTTGGTGTAATGTATTTGTTTAGGTTACACTGTTTTAGCTTGAATGCGTTGATGCGTGTGGTATCTGCGTGATTAATGATATATGAGTATGCACTTTTTTGCGAAAAGATTTGCTCGGTTTGTCGGCTGATCGATTCGTTGCCGGTATATATACGAATATTGTGTACACTGTCGGTCGATAGGCGATTAAAACTCTCGTTGTTCACAATTCCTTGCTCGTACACGTGTTTCAACTGTTTTTCTATATAGTCCACATAGTGGTTGGGCAATGTACCTTTGAACTGTGTTTGCACGTCGTCCTTAAAACGTTTTATCTGCTCGTCTTTCGTTTCCGTGTTCAGTTCGTAGTAGGGCTCGTACTGCTTGTATAGCTCGTTCAGTTCCTTCTCAATGGCTTTTTCGCTTTTGTAAATAGGGAAGTCAAAGGTGGCAATC
>JAFOXE010000120.1 GCA_017425765.1 Paraprevotella sp.
ATTTACGCGATAGTCAATGGTCTGATTAAGATAGAAGACGTGAAACTTTAGGAGAAAAGACGTGGATAGGATAGGAGTTTTTTGTGCAGCTTCGCAGTGTTTGGATGCCCGTTATTATACCATAGCCGAGCAGGTAGGACGTCTTTTGGGTGAGCGTCAAATGACAGTGTATTATGGGGGTGCTGCTTGTGGAATGATGGAGAGTGTAGCCTTGGGAGTACGTCAAGGTGGTGGTAAGGTGGTGGGTGTGGTACCTACTGTTTTGGAACAGAAAGGAATGGTAAGTGCGCTGCTCGATGAGAAGATTCCTTGCCAAGACTTGAACGACCGAAAGGCCATCATTATTGAACGAAGTGAGGTGTTGCTGGCACTCCCCGGGGGCATCGGTACTTTAGACGAAATGTTCACTGTGGCTTCTGCTCATAGCATTGGCTATCATGCCAAGCGCGTAATCTTGTACAATGAGGATGGCTTTTGGAACAAGTTGTGGCCTTTCTTGGAGGAACTCCATCGTACTGGCTTTGTACGGGGTGCATTAGACCAATATTTCCCAAGGGTGAACTCAATAGAGGAACTACAAATGATTTTGAACAAATAATATGGAAAAAGGGAGGATGTCTACATATCCTCCCTTTTCTATGTCATGATTAAGTCAAAGACTACTTCAGGTTGTCGGCAAAATCTCGACCTATATAATTATCAATACTTGCACAAACCTCGGCAGCAAAGCGGCGGCCGCAATCTATTAACATCTCCCACATTTCGGGGTTGGACTGATACAGTTGTTCGCGTGTTACCCCATTCTTTATCAATCCGTATGCAAATCCTGCGTTAAAGTTATCGCCGGCTCCCACGTTACTCACCGTCTGTATCTTCGGCACGCTGTAGGTGTGAGTGCCTTGAGGAGTACATAGAGCGATTCCCTTATCACTGTCGGTACAAATAAATAATGGGCAGTAGGGGGCAATGTGTTGGCGGTATATTTCTTCAGCATTCCTACAATCAAACATTATTTCAAAATCATCTGCCGATCCTCTCACAATGGTGCTGAGTTTGAAGTTTTGATGAATGGTGGGCAACAAGACGTCCAACTCATGGCGATGGCTCCGTCTGAAGTTCAGATCGTAATATAGGATGGCTCCGTTGTTGTATGCTGTGTCAAGTAGTTGTTCTACTTGTTTATGCACGTTCGGACATATAGCATAGTACGAGCCAAAAAGCACAACATCATCCTTCTTTATTTCGGGCATGGAGTAGTGAGGATTTGGTGTAGGTAAATCCTTATAAAAGACATAATTTGCATCGTTGTTCTCGTTTAGGTAAGCCAAAGAAATAGCCGTTTTGCTATCTTCACGAGCATGAAAATGTGTGGCATCCACTCCATTCTCTTCCAAAAATCGTTGTATTTGTAGTCCGGGTACGTCTTTTCCGGTGTCGCCCACGAAGCAAGCTTTTACACCCGAGCGTCCCACCGATATGATGCTGTTGAAAGCCGAGCCACCGGGAACTGCGGCCACAGGTTTATTCTGCTTGAATAGGATGTCCATAATGGTTTCGCCTGTTCCAATGATTTTGCGCATGTCGTACTTCTTTTTAGTTGATGTTCACACAAATATACGACAAAAATCTCTACCTTTGCCGATGAATTGAAAATAGATTATCGATTTTGAAAACATTTGAAGAATTAGGTCTGTCCGCCGAGATATTGCGGGCTATTGACGAGCAGGGCTACGTGTCGCCCATGCCAATTCAAGAAGCGGTGATTCCGTTCTTATTGGGTGAAAACAACGATGTAGTGGCTTTGGCGCAGACAGGTACCGGTAAGACGGCAGCCTATGGCTTGCCTGTTTTGCAAAAGGTGGATGCCGAACGCAAAGAACCCCAAGCTCTGATTTTGAGTCCCACCCGCGAGCTTTGCTTGCAGATTGCCGACGATTTAGAGAATTACTCTAAATACATTGATGGTATTCGTGTACTTCCGGTTTATGGCGGTGCCAGTATCGAGTATCAAATACGTGCACTAAAGCGTGGCGTTCAGGTGGTGGTGGCCACTCCGGGACGCCTAATTGACTTGATGAACCGCGGAGCAGTATCGTTAGATACAGTGCAGAATGTGGTGCTGGACGAAGCCGACGAAATGTTGTCTATGGGCTTTACTGAAAGCATTGATGCCATCTTGGCAGGTGTGCCCGAATGGCACAACACGTTGTTGTTCTCGGCCACTATGAGCAAGGAAATCGAGCGTATCTCAAAAAAATATCTTCGTGATGCCCGCGAAATCGTGGTGGGCTCGCGCAACGAAGGTGCCGAGAATGTGAATCATGTGTACTACATGGTACATGCAAAAGACAAGTATTTGGCACTAAAGAGAATTGTGGATTATTATCCTAAGATTTACGCTATCATATTTTGTCGCACTCGTGTGGAAACTCAGGAGATTGCCGACAAACTGATTCAGGATGGTTACAATGCCGATGCCTTGCACGGCGAGCTATCGCAGCAACAACGTGACCTTACGATGCAGAAATTCCGTCAGCATCGCACTCAGTTCCTCGTGGCTACCGATGTGGCTGCTCGTGGACTAGATGTGGATGAGCTCACTCATGTAATTAACTACGGTATGCCTGATGACATTGAGAACTACACTCACCGAAGTGGTCGTACCGGTCGTGCCGGAAAGAAGGGTACGAGCATTTGTATCATACATGTTCGTGAGCGTGGAAAGGTGCGTGAAGTGGAAAAAGTTATCGGCAAGGACTTTGTGAAAGGAGAACTTCCCAGTGGCTCGGAGATATGTGCAAAGCAACTCTATAAAGTTATTGACGACATAGAACGTGTGGAGGTGAACGATGAAGAAATCAGCGAGTTTCTACCGGAGGTGTACCGCAAGTTGGAGTGGTTGGATAAAGAGGACCTCATCAAGCGTGTGGTGAGCAGAGAGTTTGGACGCTTTCTTCAATACTATGCCAATGCCCCGGAGATAGAAGAACCTGCTGATGCGTCACGCGATAAAGAGGGCAAGAAGGGCAAACGCGAAAAAGGTAAACGTACGGCCGAGGCAGGATATACTCGTTTGTTTCTTAGCTTGGGCAAGTTAGACGGCTTCTATGCTAAGGAGATTATGAAGTTGGTGAATGAACATGTACGTGGAAAAATAGAGGTCGGTCGCATCGACTTGATGAAGAATTTTTCTTTCTTCGAGGTGCCGGAAGAAGATGCACGTCGTGTGGTCTCAGCCTTTAAGAACGTTACAGTGAAGGGGCGCCGTGTAACGGTGGAAGAATCCGACTCGGAAGAACGTAAGGAAGGTGTTGATAGCAAAAAACGCAAAGGAAGAAAGGGTGATAATTCCGCTGAGGCACCAAAAGGGAAAAAAGCTCGCGAAAAGGATGCTTTTGCCAACGAGTACGACGAACCTTTTGAAAAGAAAAGCAAAAAGAAACAACGTGAACAAGGTAAACCGAGCAGGGAGGAACGTGGTTATACATCTCCGCGAGGCAAGATGAAAAAGGACGATTGGCGTCAGTTTTTTGTGCACGACGAGAAGCCTTTGAAG
>JAFOXE010000121.1 GCA_017425765.1 Paraprevotella sp.
ACATCGCACAAGTACAAGATGAATACGGCTGTTTCTTGGGCATTGTTACCATGGAAGACATTATCGAAACCATTATAGGACGGGAAATTGTAGATGAAAGTGATACCATTGTCGATATGCAAGCTTATGCCCGTGAAAAATGGCAAAGAGAACTGAAACACAAGAACAAACTTTAAGTATACTTAAATCGAATGGGGCTGGTCATCAACGACTGGCCCCATTCTACAATTATCACATTAACGTTTTAACGTTTTGGGAAGACGACTCTTCACAGAAAGCCTTCCCTATTATAACATAAAGAGTCACAGAAAATCGATGTATTAAATGCTTATACAACGTGCTATTGCGACTGCACCATCATCCGTATAATAAAGCTTGTCTGAAACAGGCTCATAAGTATAAGGCACGAATTGGAATAACTGAATAGCTACAAAGCGACCATCTTTCGATGCCATATAATCCAACCGTCCGTTGCCTCCTTCTTTAAAGGAAATACGGGAAGATACAGGAAAATCATTCTTTTTGATCATTTGCTGAAGATTTTGTAATTCAACAGTATCCATATAGAGACTACCAGTACGAACTACACTGCCCGTAGGCTTGTAAACGGTCTCATGACTTTTCGTAAAGAAACGATAGAGAGCAAAGAGCAACAAGATGATACCAATGGTCAAAAGAGCCATACTGAGGGTAGAATCGGAATCATCCATTACCATCATTAAAACAATGGCAACAATACCTACCAATGCAATCAATGAAGATAACAACAATTGTTTCATACAGATATGTTTGTCCAACTGGACATGTGCAGAAGAAAGCAAAGTTTCTTCCACTTTATTAGTTTGTTTCATGAGTTCAAGATTTCTTTTATTTAATCATAGGATATAAACACTTAGCCGTCGCAAACCTGCAACGACACCCGAATATCAATAAAAGAATCCCGCTAAATAAGAATATGCCTCATTCCAAAGACATAATGGTCGGACGGAACCTCCCAACTTTGGAAAGGCAAAGAAGTATATACCTGGTTAATGGTATGAGACAACATTTCCAGACGTTTCTTGGCAGCCCGATAGGCTGAGCTCTTTCCCATAAACATCTGTTGCACAGAGAACGAACGTTGCCCACGTCCACAAATGCGATACTGAAGCTTATTAATTATAACACCTTTAATACGTTTGCGATCCTCTGGGGTCTGCAACATGATAGACCCGTAGACACTAGCAAAAACTCCGCCTCGGTCAATATCTGCCACAAGGATAACATTTGCATCAGCATGCCTTGCCATAGACATATTCACTAAGTCTGTATCGCGCAGATTAAGTTCGGAAACACTTCCCGCTCCTTCAAGTATTATAGGATTGTATTTCTGAGAAAGGCGATCGTAAGCGTCGCATACCGCCTTACGGAGTTCGTCGCGTCCCTCACGACGAAAATAGTCGTATGCTGAACGATTACCTACGGGACGACCATTGAGAACAACCTGAGTTGTATGTTCCGAATTAGGTTTTAGCAGAAGCGGATTCATGTCCGTTTCACATGGTACTCCTGCAGCCTCCGCCTGTACGGCTTGTGCACGCCCTATCTCCAGTCCGTCTGGAGTGGCATAGGAGTTGAGAGCCATATTTTGAGCCTTGAACGGAGCTGGCGAATATCCCTCCTGTTTGAATATACGGCAAAGAGCTGTGGCGAGAACACTTTTGCCCACATCGCTACCCGTACCGACGAGCATTATTGGTCGTAATCTATTCTCCATCATTTATTTATTATCTCTACCTGCTGACTAACGCTCTCCTCGTGTATTGCTTCGAATATAAGTCTGACGCACCCAGGATTGATGCCACAGAGAGCGGCCTGCGCGCCACGTCGGTCCAATATCTCTGAATAGCGACTGGTCTGCACAATAGTCATTCCGTGTTCTTTCTTGTAATGACCAATCTCACGGCACACCTTCATACGCTTAGCCAGCATATCCATTATTTGATTGTCTATTTCGTCAATCTGCTTGCGAAGCGCAACAATACTCTCCGTTGTTTGGATTTGGTCGCGGATGACAAGCATATTTAGTATGTAGTCGAGAATGTCTGGCGAAACCTGTTGGTTTGCATCGCTCCATGCGTTATCAGGATTGCAATGGCTCTCTATCATAAGTCCGTCCATACCCACATCCATTGCCTGCTGGCAAAGCGGGGCTATGAGGTCACGACGTCCGCCTATATGGCTCGGGTCGCAAATCATTGGCAAATTAGGGATGCGACGACTCAACTCGATAGGAATTTGCCACATAGGCAAATTACGGTATATTTTCTTATCGTAAGACGAGAAACCACGATGAATTGCAGCAATTCGCTTCACACCAGCACCATTGACACGTTCAAGAGCGCCAACCCATAGTTCCAAATCCGGATTTATCGGATTCTTCACCAACACCGGAATATCTACACCTTTGAGAGCGTCGGCTATATCTTGTACAGCAAACGGATTGGCACTTGTACGCGCTCCTATCCATAGGATATCAATCCCAGCCTCAAGGGCCGCTCCGACATGCTTAGCTGTAGCGACTTCGGTAGTTGTTAGCATACCAGTCTCTTCCTTCACACGTTTCAACCACGGCAACGCCTTTGCTCCATGGCCTTCAAATCCACCAGGTTTTGTACGCGGTTTCCATACCCCTGCACGAAAAACC
>JAFOXE010000122.1 GCA_017425765.1 Paraprevotella sp.
AAGCCTAATTCCTATACGTTGTATAGGTATATTTTTTATCTTTGCATATCAATGTATACTAGAAACTACATTCAAAATGAAACGAATAGAATACAACGAATTAACAGATAATATTTTTGAAACAATAGGAAAGGAATGGATGCTTGTAAGCGCCGGAACTCCACAACACTTTAATATGATGACCGCCTCGTGGGGAGGCTTGGGTTGGTTGTGGAACAAACCCGTGGCGTTTATATTTATCCGTCCCGAACGTCATACCTACAAGTTTGTGGAAGAAGGCGACAATATAACTTTGTCGTTCTTGGGAAATTCAAAAGAAGCTCGCAACATCTACCAACTATGTGGAACCAAATCAGGACGAGATATAAACAAGGCCGAAGTTGCCGGATTGAAGGTGATAGAGATGGAAAACGGTGGAGTAGGGTATGAACAAAACAGAATGACCCTAACTTGCCGTAAACTTTTTATAGCCGACATGACAGAAGAATCGTTCGTAGACAAAAGTTTGTTGGAATTGTGGTATAACGAAAAGAAAGGCAATCTACATCGCGTCTATGTGGTAGAGATTACTGGAATTTGGATTAACGAATAGAAAATATAAACATAAAAACATATACAGAAATGGAATACAATTTCAGGGATATTGAGAAAAAATGGCACCAATATTGGGTGGAGAATCATACATATCGTGTAACCGAGGACAAGAACAAAAAGAAATTTTATGTTCTTAATATGTTCCCATACCCTAGCGGAGCCGGTCTGCACGTAGGTCACCCTTTAGGTTACATAGCATCGGATATCTATGCCCGCTACAAACGATTGAATGGATACAATGTGCTCAACCCAATGGGTTACGACGCCTACGGATTGCCCGCTGAGCAATACGCCATTCAAACAGGACAACATCCTGCTATCACTACCGAAACCAACATCAACCGCTATCGTGAACAATTGGATAAAATTGGTTTCTGCTTCGACTGGGAACGCGAAGTACGTACTTGCGAGCCAAACTACTACCATTGGACACAATGGGCTTTTCAAAAGATGTTTGGTTGCTACTACGACAACACATTGCAAAAAGCACAACCAATTGAAAAACTCGTAAAACACTTGGCCGAACAAGGAACGCAAGGCTTGGATGTGGCTTGCAACGAAGAAATAGAACTATCGGCTGAGCAATGGAATGCAATGAGCGAAAAGGAACAACAAGAATTGTTGATGAATTATCGCATTGCCTACCTTGGCGAGACCATGGTAAACTGGTGCCCTAAATTAGGTACCGTGTTGGCCAACGACGAAGTTGTAGATGGTGTATCGGAACGTGGAGGCTACCCCGTAGTACAAAAGAAAATGCGTCAATGGTGCTTGCGAGTGAGTGCCTATGCACAACGTCTTCTTGATGGACTTGACCATATCGACTGGACCGATTCGTTAAAAGAAACACAAAGAAATTGGATTGGACGCTCAGAAGGTGCCGAAATTCATTTCAAGATAAAGGATAGTGACCAAGAATTTACCATCTTTACCACACGTGCCGATACAATGTTTGGCGTGACCTTCATGGTGCTTGCACCCGAAAGCGAATTGGTGCCTATGGTGACCACAGCCGAACAAAAAGAACAAGTAGATGCTTATCTAGAAGCAACAAAGAAACGTACAGAACGTGAACGTATTGCCGACCGCCGTGTAACCGGTGTATTTTCTGGTTCGTATGCCATCAACCCATTTACCGGCGAGGCCAACCCAATATGGATTAGTGACTATGTATTGGCCGGTTATGGAACCGGTGCTATTATGGCTGTACCAGCACACGATAGTCGAGATTATGCATTTGCCAAACATTTCGGTTTACCCATTGTTCCCCTTGTAGAAGGTTGCGATGTGAGTGAGGAAAGTTTCGATGCAAAAGAAGGTATCGTAACGAACTCACCACGTAAGGACGTTACCCCTTATATCGACTTTTCACTTAATGGACTTACAGTTAAAGAGGCCATTGCTGCCACCAAAATTTATGTAAAAGAACATAACTTAGGTCGCGTTAAAGTGAATTATCGTTTGCGCGATGCCATTTTTAGTCGTCAAAGATATTGGGGTGAACCATTCCCTGTGTACTATAAGGACAATATGCCCTACATGATTCCGGAAGAGTGTCTGCCTCTGGAACTTCCTGAAGTGAGCAAGTTTTTACCAACCGAAACAGGAGAACCTCCATTGGGACATGCTGTAAATTGGGCATGGGACACGGTGAATAAGTGTGTTACAGCCAACGAAAAAATAAACAACACTACTATATTCCCGTTGGAATTGAATACCATGCCTGGATTTGCCGGAAGTTCGGCATATTATTTGCGCTACATGGACCCCAAGAACCAAGAAGCCATAGTAGGAGAGGAAGCTGGTACATATTGGCAAAATGTAGACCTTTATGTAGGTGGTACAGAACATGCAACCGGACACCTTATCTACAGTCGTTTCTGGAACAAATTCCTACACGACTTGGGTTATAGTGCGAAGGAAGAACCATTTGAAAAACTAG
>JAFOXE010000123.1 GCA_017425765.1 Paraprevotella sp.
AGTCACTGTTTCACGGTTAGCTTGCTTGATTTCAGTTACAGCCGAACGGATGTCCTTGCCTTCGTATTGTCCGTAAGGGTACCAACGTGGCCAACGGAGCAAGTAGTACCATACGTCTGTATAACCAGATGTATACTTGTACGGCTGAGAGTTAACCGAACGAGTAAAGAGGATGTTGGTACGAACCTTCCACCAGTCACGAATCTTGGTAGTGATGTTGCTGTTCAATGTGTAACGGTCAAATTGGTCAGTATTGAACGTCATCACACCTTCCTGCTTCATGTAACCCAATGAAATGTTGAAAGTAGTCTTGTCAGTACCACCTGTTACAGAGAGGTTATGGTTCTGCTGTGGTGTCCACTTCTTAGTAAATTCGTCTACAGCGTCGAACGGACGATACCAATAAGTCTTACCGTTGATGATTTCCACGTCTCGACCCATCTGAATGTCACCCAATTCCTTTTGAGACATACCACCGTACTTGTCTTCCCATGCTTGGAGGTGACCGATGTAGTCATTGTCTACATAGAAACCTACTGATGAACCTGAAGTCTGACCCTTGCGGCCCAATACTTCCATGATGAACTTAGCATTGTCTACTGTAGATGCCAATTCAGGAAGCTCGGTTGGAGATTGCCATGCGAAGTTGTTAGAATAAGATACGCGAACCTTTTCGTTTACCTTACCTTGCTTGGTAGTGATCAAGATAACACCCCATGCAGCACGTGTACCGTAAATAGAAGATGATGCAGCATCCTTCAATACTGAGATAGATTCAATATCGTCAGGGTTCACGAGGTTGAGGTCTGGTACTTCCACGTTGTCCACGAGGATCAATGGTCTGTTGGCTGATGTAGCGTTCAATGAACCATAAGAACCACGGAGCTTGATGTTTGATGATGTACCTACACCACCTTGGTTGTTTGTAATAGAAAGACCTGGAGATACACCTTGCAAAGCCTTGGCAACGTCTGTTACCGGACGGCTAGCGATAGCTTCTTCCACGTTTACGTTAGCTACGGCACCGGTCAAGTTGGCCTTCTTCTGAGAACCGTAACCTACAACTACCACTTCGTCCAAAAGTTCGTTGTCGTCCTTCAAAGTAATGCGCATGTTCTTGGTTACTTTTACTTCAGTAGTCTTGTAACCCACGAACGATACTTGTACAGTAGCGCCTGGCTTGATGTTCAAAACAGCGTTACCGTCGAAGTCAGTGATGCTACCATTGGTAGTACCCTTTTCTACCACGTTCGCACCGATGATCGGTTCGCCCTTTGAATCTACAACTGTAACGGTAATGCTAGCTGTCTGCTGCTGTTCCTGTACCACAGGAGTTCCTGCTGCATGAGCCATCACTGAACCGCCACCTAAGAACAGCGCACAAATAGCGGCTGTCATGAGAGTCTTGCTAGATGCAATGCCTCTTCTTTTGTGATCTTCATTCATAGTGATTAAAATTTTAATTATAACTAAAGGTTGTTTTTGTCTTTTAGTTTGCAGGGATTTTGTTCATTTATTTTAAATAATGTAAAATCCTAAATGTAAAGGTACGACAAATATTGAGACGAACAAAGGTTTTTCTGTGAAAATTGGGCTTGGAGGGTGTTAAAAGGACATTTTGGGGACAGCCCCCTGACGTTTTTTTTAAACGCCCCGACGTTTTGGTCGAAACGCCTCGGCGTTTTAAAAAAACGTCGGGGCGTTTGTTGTATCATCATTCAGCGCTTGTAGGATTCCTAAATTTCTTTTGCTCCGACACTTTCTTGCGCCGCGAATTCCCTGTTTCTTCGTTCCATTCCGTCTGGTTGTTTGGTTTAGGTGGCGCACCAGTTGGTATGTGGACACCGCAGTAGGAGCGTTCTTTCGTCTTGGGGTTTCGCTGCTCGAAATGTAGGCGTTTTGAGTTTCTGTGCCGCTTGAAGTGCTGCAGCACCTTGTTGAACCGGCAGATAAAATTCTGGCAGGTCCACTTCGTATGGTCATGACTTCCTTCCATTGCTCTTCATGGCGAAGGCTGTCGATATAGCTTTCCCAAGGTTGTTTAATCACATCGTCATCGGCGACGTCTTCTTTAGACGACGAAGTCGTTGTTTCTTCTTTTCTCTTCTCTTCTTTAAAAGAAGCACCATTGATTTCCAGTGTGTTACAAGGCACTTCCGACAAGGTTTTGTCATTTTCCGACACGTTTTTGTTACGTTTCCGCTTCATTGGAGACATTTTCTCGTCCAGAAAAGGTGAGTGAAAATCCACTTCTTCTACGATGAAAAGACCATAGTTGTTTAAGATGCGTAAGGCCTTGTCGATACGCACTTTCATTTGTCGGGCAATGTTCTTGATGGATCGGATGTCGCCAATGTAGTGTTTTTGAGCCCGGAGATATTCCAATAAGGCCCAATAGAAACCATAACCTGCCGCTCCTTCGGCTTCGATGAGGTTAATAACTTGCGAACGGCTTCGTGTGTTCGCGGCATGGGGGATAAAATTGTAATTCTTCATGTTTAGTGAATTTGATTTTGGATAAATACTAAGGTTGATAAATCTCGTTTTTTTAGTCTAGAATCCCATCTTTTATCGTCACGGTTCTTTTTCTTGGAAAAAAATAGGATTCGTCGTACTTCTATGCAAATATAGTAAAAATATCTAGATTGGCAAATTTTTTCTTAGGTGTATATAAAAAGAAAATCCTCAATAATCGAACGATTATCAAGGATTTCTTTGGGGTGACTAGTGGGATTCGAACCCACGACATTCAGAACCACAATCTGACGCTCTAACCGACTGAAC
>JAFOXE010000124.1 GCA_017425765.1 Paraprevotella sp.
ATGTTTACGTCTTCAGAAGGAAGCAAGCTGTCAATGGGTGTCCAAGTGCCGTCTGCATTTTCTTGTTCAATATAGGTCTTGTCGGTTTGTTCTCCGTTCTCGTTAGTCCAGGTTAGGACGAGTTCTTTTTTGGTACGAGAAGAAGTGTAGGTTGCCACAAAATTCTTTGGAGCTATGTGGTTCCATGTCATTACGTAAGCATATTTGGGATTGTAGGCAAAATCGGCTTTATAGTCCGAATATATTTTACCTGCTTCTGTCAAGAAATGTGGGTTCTGATGATAGTTTACCACATATCGTTTCTCTTCAACAGCGTTATAGATAGCATATCGCTCTATGTAAGGAGCTTTGTTTAGAAGATCCAACACATCTTTCATCCACAAAGCGTTGCGTTGTTGGCTGGTAGCCATGTTGTCCGACCAACTTTGCCATGAACCGTTGGCTAATGGGAAACCGCTTTCACCGGTCCAGTTTGCACCGTTGTTCCACTCGGTAACCCATATAGGTAGTCCGGTTTGATCGTGCAACCATTTCAAGTCGTTGATGAAGTTGTTGGGATTTTGACCTCCTTTGTACCAGTGAACGGCCACGTAGTCTACGCGCAAGTTCTTAGCCTTACATTGTGCCACAAAGTTGGGTATCCAACTGTTGGGGTTACATGTGGCCGGAGTACCGATGCGCATACCTGACTCCAAGAACGGTTTTTGTAGGGCAACAATCTCTTCAACCGACATGTTTACTTCACCGGCAGTAACACCTGTGTTGTCCGGCTCGTTCTGACCCAATAGGTGAGGTACGGTTTCGTCGCGGCCGTTGATTTCGCCCCAACTTGGCCATGCCCATTTTTGTTCACCATTGTTTGCTACACCGGTCTCGTGGTGACGTTGGGGAACAAATTCACGGTCAACGCGTGCATTCTCGCCGGCACCCCATGTGTAGAACCATGTAGTGTTCAGAAGATCGTTGTCGGTGCCATCGCCTCCGGCATATCCTTTCTTGCTGGGCCATTGCCAACGGAAGATACGGAAGAACGACACTTTGCCACTGAGCTCTTTTTGCATCACGGGCACTTCAAGGTCGCCGTCATTGGCAATAAACACTCGGCTGTATCCGCCACCATCTGTGGAGGTAGCCATGGTTACCATATATCCGCGTTTGAGCTTAAACGAACGGATAGCATTGTCAAATGTACCAAGGCCTTTGTAGTAGTTGTTCGGATTGAATGAGTTTCGACTTTCACCGCCAAAGTTCTCCTCGGTGTACACGGTAAGTGCATTGTATGCCTTGCCATGAGGGATTACCATGGTGCCGTGGCGGTAAATCGAAGCCAGTACGTTGGCATTAAGATTCCATTTGTTGCCGTTGATGGTGATGTTGTCGGCGTAATCGCTGATAACTTTTGAGGGCTTAATGTTCTCAAAAATAATCACAGCATCGGGGTTTGTGATGTTGATGGTGCCGGTTACAGCATTGGCTGTAGCGGTGATGACCAAATCGGTAGCGGTAGACAACTCCATGTTTGAGGTTACATTGGCTACTTTCTGTACAGCGTTTTGTGCCATTAGGCTCAAAGACAGACAGAAAAACATAGAGGTGATGGCCACTCTGATACTACGGTTTCTTTTTGTCGCTTTCATATTTTTCTATTTATTATTTCTCTTGGAAGAGTAAGGGCTATTCGTCTTAATTATAGGTATTTAGCTATCCTTTTTGAAGATGTTTGCGTGTGTGCTCAAAACACACCGCGGTGTGGATGAATCGAGGCCTACATCTTGTGCAAAGAAGACGTACGTGTAGTGGGGCACTATATGTACGTCTCTTTTTATGCTTTGTTACTTATTGATTATTAGCTGATTAGTTGTTTGGAAATGCCTTGAGAAGACGTTTCAATTCTTTCTTGGTAATTTGCATGACGGTGCCATGACGTGGAGTGAAGGCGCCTTCTGTTTTTGTGTCTTGCTTGAAGGTGAACTTTCTTAAGTCGGAGCTGGTGCAGAATTGATAGTGCCCGTCCATATAGCAGTCATACATCAGCACCCAACCGCCTTCAATAAGTGGAAATACACCACCGCCTTCAACGGCTTTGTGTGTGTCTTCGCAGTTCCCTTCTACAAGTTCCCACTTTTCGGGGGTGTGAAGGTTGTCTGCAATGAATTGACGGATGCCCTTTTTGGGGTGTCCGGATTCAGTCTTAAAGAAAATGTGATATTTGCCTTCTTCGTCTTCCACGATGTCGGTGTCGATTGCTGCATCCTTGAAATCGAACAAAACTTTAGGCTCCCCCTCCAAATCACTGAAGTCCTCATTGGCATAAGCCCAATATACTTTGTCGTAGGGACAACTGCCGTCGTTGGTTAGGATGGAGAAGTAAACCATGTATTTCTTTGCGCTTCTGTCGTAAACTGTTTGAGGAGCCCAAACACGGAGTACGTTGGCGAACATGGTTCCGGCATATTTTGTGGGGAAGTTTACGGTGTGGTGCTCCCATTTTACCATGTCTTTGCTGCGCATCAATACCATTCCGCGGTTTGAAGACCAACCTTGGTGTGAGCGCATATCGGTAACAACCATGTAGAAATAGCCGTCCTCACCACGAAGAATGTGCGGGTCGCGAACACCTTTTTTTAGGGAGATTGTGTCGGAGGATATAATGGGCTTACCGTTGTTGAGAGGAGTATAGTTGTAGCCATCATAGCTAATGGCATAGCAAATCTGTTCGTGTTCTGGAGCGTTACCTGTGAAGTAGGTGAAAAGATAGGCCGCCTTCTTCTTGGCTTGAACTGTTACGGATGCAGACATTGTTAACGCACCCAATAAGACGAACAAAATAAGTTTGCTTGTAAAATTTGTCTTCATGGTTTATTATATAATGTGGATTATTCTTTTCCAAAAGTAGGGAAAATATACCTTTGAGATGCGCTTTTGAATTATAAATTAAGGATATTTAACAAGGTGTATATCCTAGCATGTAGAGCATCATAATGAAGACAGAATAATGAAGTATATCTATAATCCTAATTTTTCTACGATGAAATCGCTGATTTTTACTCCTTCGTCAGGGTGAAACCATGTGATTTCTTCGTCACGACGAAACCATGTCATTTGTTTGCGCGAGTAGATGCGACTGTTCTGTTTTATCTTCTCCATAGCAAACTCTAGCGTCCAATCCCCGTCAAGATAACGGAACATTTCTTTGTAGCCTACGGTGTTAAGGGAGTTGTAATGTCGGAGCGGATAGACACTTTTTGCTTCGTCAATAAGACCTTCTTGCACCATGTCTTCCACACGTTGATTGATGCGGCTATAGAGTTCTTCACGATCTCGTGTTAATCCGATTTTGATGATATTAAAAGGGCGTTTACGATAACTTTGTGTGCGAAACGAGGTGTAGGTGCGTCCGGTCATATAGCATATCTCAAGTGCATGAATAACTCGCTTGGGGTTTTTAATATCAACTTTAGCGTAGTATTCCGGATCTAGCAATTTAAGCTCTTGAGTCAATGATTCTAAACCTTCGTTTTTATATTTATCAAGAAGTAATTGTCGCGTTTCATTATCTATGGTAGGAATGTCGTCTATGCCGCGGCATACAGCATCGATATACATCATGCTTCCTCCGGAGAGTACAATGTGATCGTGCTTGGGAAACAATTCTTCCTCAAGTAAGTGAAGAACGTCGCTTTCGTATTGTGCGGCGCTATAATAATCGGATAGTGACAAATGTCCTACAAAATAATGCTTGACGCGTGCTAATTGTTCAGGTGTAGGGGCAGCTGTACCAATAGGGATCCCGGCATAAATTTGTCGAGAATCGGCATTGATTATTGGCGAGTTAAACTGTTCTGCAATTCTTAGGCTTAATTCAGTTTTTCCTACACCTGTAGGACCGAGAAGTACAATAAGATTTTTATTCATCAGGAAATGCTGTTTCCTTCTTCTATTTCAAAACCTTCCGGATCGAATTCTTCAGAGTCGAAATCCTCACTACCGTAGAATTCGTCTTCAGCATCCTCGTCGTCCTCAGACGTAATGCCGGAAATGGTTATGTTGCTTTTGTTAAGGCCAATGTCCTTTAACAAATTAGCGTCAATATCCTCTTCTTCAAGCATGATTTGCATGGGAGGAAGTCCGTGCTTTCTACTACAACAAGGCTCATCAATGCTTTCGCCAAAGGATATTTCAGTAAGTTCTAAAAGGAAGTCACGATCGTCTTCCGCATCAAAACGATACATAAAGCGTTGACGTTCGTCTTCAAGGAACTCAGAGAGAGGTGTGTCTTGCATCAAGTATATATCCTCGTCGCTATAGCCATTACCGTTGTCTTCGAGGGTAATCTCAGTTTCTTTATCCCAAACTTCGTTGCAGATAAAGAAACTGAAGTTACCTTCGTCAACATAACGACATGTCTTCAGAATAAGCTTATGTAAATCGAAGAACGTAGCATCAGAATCCAATTTGAATTCTAGTATAAAGTCTTCTATCTCTTCTGATATTAGCGTAATTCGATAAAGCATTTCTGTATGTAATTTAGAGATTAGTGTACAAAACCACGTTTAGAGTTCTCAACGAAACTGATTATATATTCAATTTCCGAACTCATGGGGACTTCTTCTTTTATCTTTTCCAAAGCTTCGTTTAATTTCAAACCGCTCTGGTAGATGATGCGATATGTGTTGTGTATGTTGTCTATGAGTTCGTTACTAAAGCCACGTCTGCGCAAACCAACAATATTTAATCCGCAATAGGAAGCCGGTTCGCGAGCACAAATTGTGAATGGAGGTACGTTCATGCTGAAACGAGTTCCACCACCAACCATTGTGTAGCTTCCTACTCGGCAGAATTGATGCATCAATACACCGGCACTTAGGATTGCATTATCATCAATGATGGTCTCGCCGGCAAGCTTGGTGCTATTGCCAATAATACATCCATTACCCACGATGGCATCATGGGCAATGTGGCATCCTTCCATAAGTAGGTTGTTGTTGCCCACACGAGTTTCCATCTTGGCTGCTGTTCCACGGTTTACGGTAACATTCTCACGGATGGTGTTATTGTCGCCAATTATTGCAGTTGTTTCTTCACCCACGAATTTCAAGTCTTGAGGAATAGCACTGATAACTGCACCAGGGAAGAATGTATTATTGTTGCCAATACGAGCACCGTATAATATGGTTACGCTGTTCATTAAAACGTTGTTATCTCCAATCACGACATTCTTGTCAATGTAACAGAATGGGCCAATTTCGCAATTCTCACCAATTTTTGCTTCTGGATCAATGTATGCTAAAGGACTAATCTTGCTCATATCGTTTTTTACTTGTTTTTAATGATTTGTGCAGTAAATGTTGCTTCCGAAACCACGTTTTCACCTACGAATGCATAACCTCTCATGCTTGCGATACCGTGGCGAAGGGGTGTAATCATTTCCACCTTGAAGATAAGAGTATTTCCGGGAACTACTTTCTTACGGAATTTTACATTGTCAATCTTAAGGAAATATGTGCTCCAACGTGAGGGTTCCTCTACAGAATTAAGTACAAGTAAACCTCCGGCTTGTGCCATGGCTTCTATTTGTAGAACACCAGGCATTACTGGCTCTTCAGGGTAGACGGGGTCGTAACCGCCGTGAGCGGTTTCGTGAGACTCACTGGTCAGCACATCAAACTCGGCAATGTTGTACTCGCCGTAGTGAGATGCAGAAGAAGACTCGATGTGGTCGGGGTTGCCCTTGGGAACAATACCGCCGGAGGTGCACAGGGCGATGGTTGCCTTGCTCAGATCCTTGATGGCGGGGTTGGGAGCAACACGGTCAAAAGAGGGCATGGGATACTCAGTGGTGAAGGGCATATCAGCCAGCTTCTTGATCATCATATCCACAGCACGC
>JAFOXE010000125.1 GCA_017425765.1 Paraprevotella sp.
CCCACAACGAATGGAAGGAGCTTCAGCCTTCTTCAACGAAGGTTTGTACAATCATTCGCTATGGGTAAGAATTACTGACGGCACATTGCGAGTAGGAATTCGTAAAAAAGAGGGTGCAATAAACGATTGGACAATCTTCGACAACTTCCGCTTGACATACTATGGAGAAAATCTGCCCGACGGCATATCGGAAACAGACATTTTGCAAGAAGTTGACGTCATTTGGCCAACTGATGTGTACGACATAACCGGACGTGTGATAAAGAAAAAAGCGTATTCGATGCAAGGATTCTCACCCGGTTTTTATGTTGTTCAAGGACGTAAAATAGTGATACAATAAGATCTAATAGGACAGAAAATCTTGTAAAAAGGAGCTTTTCTACATTCCTTATAAATAAGGCGTACATCTCGTGACACCGAGATGTACGCCTTATTTCAACGACATGCTCATGTGGGATACATCTACACGAGCATGTCTTTTACATGGGTAGCGCATGTGGTTTGCATGTGGTAGCGCAATGGGTTGCATAATAGTCCTCATAAAGGCTATTTCTTCACGAAGTTCTTATATAAAGTTACCCTATAGACCATGAAGAAAACTCCAAGTAATTACTTGGTTTACATTGTGTTGCAAACATCAAAAACACGAAGCGGGAAACTCTTGTGAGTTCCCCGCTTCGTCTGGGTGGTGATTCGCTTGGGGTTCGAACCCAAGACCCCAACATTAAAAGTGTTGTGCTCTACCTACTGAGCTAGCGAATCGAACCTTTTTGCTGTTTGCGGGTGCAAAGATAAACAGTTTTTTGGGTGTCTGCAAGTGTTTGCGTGCTTTTTTTTATTTTTTGATGAAAATAGCATCGTAACATTGCCTTAATACTAAACAGTTGAGTTTGTAAGTTTAATATCTTTTGAAGTACGTTCTTTTATAACGAAACGCTTATAATAAGATAAAATCAAAGTGGTTATGGGAAGCGCAATGATGAGGCCAATAACACCTAATACGCTTCCCCATATAGAAAGAGAGAGCAAGATGATGGCCGGATTAAGCCCCATTAGTTTCCCCATTATCTTCGGCACAAGAATCATATCCTGTATTATCTGTACAATCACAAACACAGCTGCCGTTGCCGCCAATATCACCCAAAGGCTTTCACCCGTATTGGCCGATTTAAGCAAGGCAAGCATGATGGTGGGAATAACGCCTACTATCTGCAAATAGGGCACAAGGTTCAGCACGCCAATGAAAAGACCAAGTCCGATGGCCAACGGGAAGTCAATGATGACAAAACCTATACAGAACATTATGCCCACAAGTAAGGCCACAAGCGACTGTCCTCGGAAGTAGGCATTCATACCATGCTTAACATCATCGGCTAGCATTCCGGCAAAAGCCCGATTATTACGAGGTATCAATTTAAGCCATCCCTTGGCCATGGTTTCATAGTCGAGTAGAATAAAAAAGAGATAGAGCAACACGATAAGTGAGGCTAAAACACCCAGTGTAAAGTTAACGGTACTAGCCACCACGCCCCATATCTGAGAAGCTCCCAAGCGGAAGGCCTCCATGAGGTTGTTTTCCTGAATAAGTCTGACTACGTTGTTTTGCACCACATATTCGCGCAACAACGATTCCACCATTCTAGCAAGTTCGTTGCCTGTGTTGTCTTGATTGAGGTACTGAGTAATGAAATCCTTAAGCTTCACAAACTCTGTCACTGCAGGTGGTACAACCAAGAGGATAGCTCCAGTGAGCAGAGCACCCACAACCAATAGTGTGAGGATGATGCTCGCAGCACGATATTTTATGCGGAGTCGTCTTTCGAAGAACGTCACCATCGGATAGAGCATATAGGCTATTACCCATGCAATGAAGAAGGGTAATAATACGTTACTAAGCTGATGTATGATGAATATCACCAAGCCCACAACGCACATAGAAATAAGTCCTCTAATGAATCGATCGAACGTAATTTCTTTTTCCAACATAGGCCCTATGAGATATATGTTTAGATGTTTTTTTGTCGCAGAATGTCTTCTTCGTTTCGTGCCTTATTGTAGCATTCGCGACACAGAGGCTCGTATTCCATTTTTTCGCCCAACAACACACGCTTATCACTCTCTACAGTTCGATGCGAAACATAAGCGAGTGCGCCGCACTTGACGCAAATAGCATGCACCTTGCTAACCTCGTCGGCAATAGCACACAACGCGGGCATCGGACCAAAAGGCTCACCTTTGAAATCAAGATCTAAGCCGGCCACAATGACGCGGATTCCTCGATTGGCCAACTCGTTGCATACATTTACGATGTTATCGTCGAAGAACTGAGCCTCGTCGATACCGATAACTTCGGTATCGGACCCCAGCAACAAAATGCTGGCAGATGAATCTACCGGTGTAGAATGAATGGAGTTCCCTTCGTGCGACACAACGTCTTCGTCCGAATAACGAGTGTCGATGCAAGGTTTGAATATTTCTACGCTCTGACGGGCGAATTTGGCACGTTTCATACGGCGGATAAGCTCCTCTGTTTTACCTGAGAACATCGAGCCACATATAACCTCCACGCGGCCACGTCGCATCATCTCACCGTTCTTATCTGAAAAACTTGTCATGATTTCTTGATTAATGTTTACGCGACAAAAATAATACTTCCCAATCAAAAACGAATAAAAACATGGGAAAAACATAAACATCTGTTAAATATTTCGGGTAGATACACCAAGGACTTCATTTTATGATTACTTTTGCTTTGAACAGATTATTTGAGCATGGGAACACTATATTTGGTACCGACTCCGGTAGGCAATTTGGAGGATATAACCTATCGTGCCCTACGTATACTGAAAGAGGCCGACTTGATATTGGCAGAAGATACTCGTACATCGGGGAATTTATTACGGCATTTTGAAATTAAGAATGCCATGATTTCGTATCATAAATTCAACGAACATCAAACGGTAGACCGAGTGGTGGAACGTTTACAAAGCGGAGAAACCGTAGCAGTGATATCTGATGCCGGAACTCCGGGCATCTCCGACCCGGGTTTCTTAGTTGCTCGTGAAGCCATAAAAGCTGGTATAGAAGTTTGTTGCCTTCCGGGCGCCACAGCCTTTGTACCCGCTCTGGTTTCGTCGGGATTACCTTGCGATAAATTCTGTTTTGAGGGTTTCTTGCCGGTAAAGAAAGGTCGCCAAACTCGTTTAACCATGCTGTCCGAAGAACCTCGCACCATCATATTCTACGAGTCGCCCCATCGTTTGGTAAAGACTTTGGCGCAATTTGCAGAGGTGTTTGGCGCAGAGCGTCCCGTGTCGGTATGCCGAGAAATATCTAAGATGCACGAAGAAAGCGTGCGAGGCACCTTAGCAGAAGTTTTGGCCCATTTCACTGAGGTTGAGCCACGCGGCGAGTTTGTCATCGTTGTGGGTGGTAATGAAGAAACAAGTGTCAAGAAGTCCAAAAACAAGAAACACGAGGAAGAAGAATAAATTATATAAACGTATAAAAGAAAAAATTATGAAGAGATTCTTTTTTGTAGCAGCAGGATTGTGCTTGATGTATGCCTGCGATAATGGCGCAGTGAAAAGTGAATCGGAGTTGATGAGAGAACGTGATTCGCTTATGCAAGTAATTGCAGAAAAGGACTATGAATTGGACGATATAATGGGTATGTTCAACGAGGTGCAAGATGGTTTTCGTCGCATCAGCGAGGCGGAAGGACGTGTAACTGTTTTGGACGGAAACCCAGAAATGGCTTCGACCAAAACATTGATTCACGAGAATTTGCAGTACATCGAAGAAACCATGACACAGAATCGTGACTTGATTGCACGTCTGCAAAAAAAACTGGAGGAAAGTTCGTATAAAAGCAAGAAACTGAAAGCCACCATTAAGTCACTTGAAGAAAAAATGACCGAGCAGGAGGGCAAAATACAGGAGCTGCAAGTACAACTCGCCGAAAAAAACTTATTGATTATTGAACAAAACGAAAGCATCAAAAACCTAAAAGGCGACGTAGAGAACCTTAAGGCTGAGAACAAAACAAAGGAGCAAATTGTTGGCGAACAAGAAAAGAAATTAAATACAGCTTGGTTTGTGTTCGGCACCAAAGCGGAACTTAAAGAACAAAACATTCTGCGCGATGGAGATGTATTGCGCACTGCCGACTTCAACACGAACTACTTTACCGAGGTGGATATTCGTTATGACAAGGAGATTCGTCTGTATTCCAAGAGTGCAAAAATCCTTACCAACCACCCCGCCGGATCGTATGCTCTTACTCGTGACGCCAAAGAACAGTACGTGTTGAAGATTGTAAATTATGAGAAGTTCTGGAGCGTGAGTCGCTATCTAGTGGTACAAGTTAAGTAATAGTTCTTTTATCCAAACGTTAGCATAAAAGAGCGTACAACATCATACCCGTCGCATCATTAGCAGATAACAAAAGCTATGATGCGACGGTTTTTTATGAAAAGGATAATACATTTAGTTGTTTGTGTTCGAGGTATTTCTTACTTTTGCCCGTCAAATAAGGAAAGATTGTTGACCAATGAAAGAATTTGTTATATCCGAGGCACAGGCCGAAACCGCAGTTCTTGTAGGTTTGATAACACAAGACCAAGACGAACGTAAGACCAACGAATATCTAGACGAACTAGAATTCTTGGCCGACACGGCAGGGGCTAAAACCGTGCGACGCTTTACTCAAAGAGTGGCAGGACCAAGTTCTGTCACCTATGTTGGTAAAGGTAAATTGCAAGAAATACGTGAATTTATTGAAGCTGAGGAGGAGGCTGAACGCGAAATCGGTATGGTTATCTTCGACGATGAGTTGAGTGCCAAACAAATGCGTAATATAGAACAAGAACTAAAGGTAAAGATATTAGACCGTACCTCACTTATTCTCGACATTTTCGCCATGCGAGCACAAACCTCGAATGCGAAGACGCAGGTAGAGTTGGCACAGTATCGTTACATGCTACCTCGCTTACAGAGATTGTGGACACACTTGGAGCGTCAAGGAGGTGGTTCTGGTTCAGGTGGCGGCAAAGGTTCCGTGGGCTTGCGTGGTCCTGGTGAGACCCAGTTGGAAATGGACCGAAGAATCATCTTGAACCGAATGTCGTTGCTCAAACAAAGACTTGCTGAAATAGATCGTCAAAAGACGACGCAACGAAGCAATCGCGGACGTATGATTCGCGTAGCTTTAGTGGGTTACACCAACGTGGGTAAAAGCACGCTGATGAACCTTTTATCGAAGAGCGAAGTGTTTGCTGAAAACAAACTCTTTGCCACCTTGGACACGACCGTACGCAAGGTAATTGTAGACAATCTTCCGTTCTTGCTTTCAGACACTGTAGGTTTCATCCGCAAGTTGCCGACCGATCTTGTAGATTCTTTCAAAAGCACTCTCGACGAGGTGCGCGAGGCCGACCTACTTTTGCACGTCGTAGACATCTCGCACCCAGACTTTGAAGACCAAATCAAAGTAGTAGAGAAAACACTGACAGACTTGAAGTGTAACGACAAACCTTCGATGATCATATTTAACAAAGTGGATGCCTACACGTGGGTGCAAAAGGACGAAGACGACCTTACACCCGCTACTCGCGAGAACATCTCGCTGTCCGACCTGATGAAAACATGGATGGCCCGCCTTAATGACAATTGCATCTTCATCTCGGCTCGAGAGAAAACAAACATAGAGGAAATGAAAACGATATTGTATAATAAAGTGCGCGAACTTCACGTTCAAAAGTACCCCTACAACGATTTCCTCTTTCAACGCTACGACGAAAGCGGGGCTGTGGAATAATTACATCCCCAAAACAACAACCCTCTTATCATACTGTTGGCCTCAAGATTTGAATCCCAAATCATGAGGCCATTGTTGTATGCAACGTCGAGGGAAAATCGCTCGGACATGAATGTTTTGCTCATTTAATCCTTTTGTCGTAACATTTTATTTACTAATTTTGCGGAGAAGGGCTTGTCATCTTGCAGCACCCACACGTAGACGAATTACTAAATAAACTCACATAAAAAAAGAAAATTATGGCTAATATCCCAACATTTAAGTATGCACCTATGTTCCAAATGGGCAAGGACGATACTGAGTATTACTTGCTGACCAAAGATTATGTATCTGTAGGCGAGTTCGAGGGCAAACCTATTTTGAAAATCGCTCCGGAAGGTCTTACCGCAATGGCCAATGCAGCATTCCGCGATGTTTCATTCATGTTGCGCCGTTCACACAACGAGCAAGTAGCAAAGATTTTGACCGACCCCGAAGCAAGCGAAAATGACAAGTATGTGGCCTTAACATTCTTGCGTAATGCCGATGTGGCCAGCAAGGGTGTGTTGCCATTCTGCCAAGACACTGGCACTGCCATCATCCACGGCGAGAAAGGACAACACGTTTGGACCGGCTACTGCGACGAGGAGGCACTGTCGTTGGGCGTATTTAAGACCTATACCGAGGAGAACCTTCGCTACAGCCAAAATGCTCCTCTCTCCATGTACGACGAAGTGAACACCAAATGCAACCTTCCGGCACAAATCGACATCGAGGCCACCGAAGGAATGGAATATCGTTTCCTTTGTGTAACTAAGGGTGGCGGTTCTGCCAACAAAACATATCTATATCAAGAAACAAAAGCAATCTTGAATCCGGCCACTTTGGTGCCCTTCATGATTGAAAAGATTAAAAGCTTAGGAACAGCAGCTTGTCCTCCTTATCACATTGCTTTCGTCATCGGAGGTACATCTGCCGAGAAGAACTTACTGACTGTTAAGTTGGCCTCAACTCACTACTACGACAATCTGCCTACTACCGGCGACGAAACCGGACGCGCTTTCCGCGACGTTGAGTTAGAGAAGGAAGTGCTCAAGGAAGCACACCGTATTGGCCTTGGTGCTCAATTCGGTGGCAAATACTTGGCTCACGATGTGCGCATCATCCGCTTGCCACGTCATGGAGCTTCTTGCCCCGTAGGCTTGGGCGTAAGTTGTTCTGCCGACCGCAACATTAAGTGTAAGATCAACGCCGACGGTATTTGGATTGAAAAACTAGACAGCAATCCAGGCAGCTTGATTCCGGAAGAACTTCGTCGTGCCGGTGAGGGCGATGTGGTGAAGATTAACCTTGACCAACCTATGGAAGACATCCTGAAGGAGTTGGATAAGTATCCGGTTTCTACACGTTTGAGTTTGAACGGCACCATCATTGTAGGTCGCGACATTGCTCATGCCAAATTGAAAGAACGCTTGGATAATGGCGAAGACCTTCCACAATACATTAAGGATCACCCTATTTATTATGCCGGTCCGGCCAAGACTCCACAAGGCATGGCTTGCGGTTCTATGGGCCCCACCACAGCAGGTCGTATGGACTCGTACGTAGACTTGTTCCAAAGCAAGGGCGGCAGCATGATTATGTTGGCTAAGGGCAATCGCTCTCAAGCCGTGACCGATGCTTGCCAGAAATATGGCGGTTTCTATTTGGGTTCCATCGGTGGCCCAGCAGCCATCTTGGCACAAAACAACATCAAGAGCATCGAATGTGTGGAATATCCCGAACTTGGCATGGAAGCCATTTGGAAGATTCGCGTAGAAGACTTCCCTGCCTTTATTTTGGTAGACAATAAGGGAAATGACTTTTTCAAGCAGATTAAGCCTTGGAAAGTAGCCGATAAATAAACCTTTCGGCATACAACACATAAACGAAAGCCCTTGCAGAGCACAGCACTCTTGCAAGGGCTTTCTTGTATAAAATCATAGACTGTTCCAAACAAGCACCACCATCCGGCGCATGCATGTCTTTCATGTGCATGCACACACACCGAGAACTCACTGAAATCACATGCTCATCTCGTTGCCTCAAGCTGTACATGTGGATGCAACGAGACGAGCATGTAGAGAGCCTACACACGTACGTGTCTTTTCAAAAGAATTGTAGGGGATGAAAATGTGGCTAGTAGCCCTGACGATATTTGTTCTCGTCTTTATCTTCAAGCATGCTGAGGTACGAATTATAGCGACTTTGGCTGATTCGCTGCTCCTCCACTGCCGCCAACACAGCACAACCTGGCTCGTGAGTATGCGTACAATTGTTGTAGCGACAGTCGGCTGATGTTTGGAAAATTTCACGGAAGTAATGGCCCACTTCCTCCTTCTCCATATCGAAAGTGCCAAAACCTTTAATTCCCGGGGTATCAATAATGCTGCCTCCATGCGGCAAATCAAACATTTCACTAAAGGTAGTCGTGTGCATGCCCGTATCATGGGCCATGGATATTTCGCTGGTGCGCACATCAAGTCCGGGAATAAGGGCATTGAGCAAAGTGGATTTTCCCACTCCCGAATGTCCGGATAACAACGTGATTTTGCCTGCTAAGGCTTGGTGAACTTCCTCTATTCACTTATGAGTCAAAGCCGAACAAGGCAAGCATGGATAGCCCAAATAAGTGTACAAATCGGTTAAGGCATGCAGATAATGAAGTTCTTCTTCAGAATAGCAATCCGTTTTATTGAAAATTAGGCTTACGGGGATCCGGTAGGCCTCGGCCGACGCCAAGAAACGATCGATAAAGGTTGTGGAAGTTTCAGGATGACTTACAGTCACCACGAGAAAAGCCTGATCTATGTTGGCCGCCAGAATGTGACTTTGCTTCGATAAATTGGATGCCTTACGGATGATGTAGTTCTTACGATCTTCAATATGCGTGATAAAAGCAGCGTCGTCTTCGTGCGTTATGAGGGTGACATAATCACCCACAGCTACAGGATTTGTGCTACGAATACCCTTAAGGCGAAAGTTTCCCTTCACCTTGCAAGTAAAAAGCCGGCCATCATCAGCACGGACGATGTACCAGCTTCCTGTATTACGAATGACTTGTCCTCTCATGCACTCAGAGGATTATACAGTCATGATTTCCTTCTCCTTGGCATCAAGCAAAGCCTCAATCTTCTTGATGTA
>JAFOXE010000126.1 GCA_017425765.1 Paraprevotella sp.
GTTTTTCTCGAAGTCGGTTAATTCCTTCTCAATGCGACGTTGTTCCTTAGCCATTGCGCTGTCGGTCTTGCAATAGTTAGCCAAAACCTTGCCTTGCATATTGTTGGTCTTGTAAATCTTACCCTCATAACGGTTCAACGTGAAATAATCGTCGGCCGTCATGTTGGTAACGTTGTTCAAATTACTACCCATCATCGGAAGTTTGGATAAGTAGGACGCAATGTCATCGTACTTAAGCCAGAACAAAGGATAGGGAGTGGCAGCACTGCCAAATTCATCAGCTCCACGCATCAATACCGGACAAATAGCAGTTACTCTCGTGGTAAACGTAGAGGTGCGTTGATCGAAGTATACACTTTCCTTAATATAATATCGAGTCACCTCGGCCGCGGGAATGTCGTTGTTATTTACCTGCAAACGACCATCTTTTTCTTCGTAGTAGATGTAGTAACGCTCCATGAAGTCTTTTACTTGTACCTTATCCTTTAGGGCAAACGACTCGTTTCCGTCCAACTGATAGGCATAGGCACTGATACGACCAGTCAACATCAATCGGAACACATAAGTAAAAAGATTCATTTGCTGTTCAGTTGGCTCCACGGGATAATACAGCGGGGCATTCTTATCTAACGACAAATCCAGTTGGCGGTAAATATCACGACGCCACACCAAATCTTCGGGCATAGCCGCAGATGTAGGAAATAACAAATCGGCACGCTCAGTAGACACCTTTGCCTTTGTAGCATCCTCGGTTGTGGGCTTAACTCTGCGCTTTGACGGCTGTGCCTGAAGGGTAAGGCCCGCCATACCAACAGCTAATAGGAGTATAAATAGACGCTTCATCATTATCGTATATTTTATTTCTTCGTTATATCTGTTTTTAACTACATCAGTTTATAATGATTTCCATGGCACCGGACAAAATTCGCTCAATTCCATCAGGACCTATAGCACGAATACGGGTTATATAGAATCGTTTACCACGACTCAAAGAACGCATCACCGCCTTTTGACGCTCGGTAAAGGATGCGCTGTTCGAGATTTCCGGTACGGCATTACCCATGTTATCATAGAACACAGTTTCAAAACCTTGCACACGGAAAGCGATGTTCAACAAACCATCATCAATAGAAGCACCGATACCTCCTGTATTCATCAACACTTGCTTAGATAATTTACCTCCACGGAAATGATTTTCACCACTGCCGTCATTATAGGCAATATAGGCTGTAGGATCGGGTAACTTGCGTACACGGAACTTGAATTGTCCCATCTGCTGAACACGTCCCTGCGTGCGAGCACTTACCGTTACCACTGCATCCTGCCCCACAGCCAACGGACGCGCAACGAAGCGTCCATTACCAAGGGATTTCAATGTTCCGCCAGACATGGTGGCCATGATTTGATTATTAGGTACACCCGGAATAGAGACACTCATAGGGTTATCATAACCGGCGTAAAGCACGTTCATCAAGTCGGCAGAAACAGTTGCCGACGGTGCCACTACAGTATATTTCTGCTCAAAATCACGACGCATAGTCTGTCCCTCACCATTCAACATTTCGATGTAACCAGATAAGGTATAGTCACCGGTACGGGAACAAATGGCTTCATAAATACCATTTTCCGATGCAATGGGTTTACCATCTACGTAGATGGTGGGGCGCTTAGTACTATCCACCGCCGCCATGATGATTTGGGCAGTAAAGCGTCCGCCCTGCACCACGGTTTGTGCATTCGGTATTACGTAAGCATTGAGTTGGTTTACGCGAATATCTTTCAAGTCTATATTGGCTACCAGCCTATGAAGAACCTGTCCCTCGGCATAGCGTACATCGCTCTGCAACTTTGTAAGCAGAGTTACAGCAGCTGCTACAGGCATATTCTCAAACATGTACTCCTGCCAGTTCTTACCCATGAGTTGTCCTTTCAAAGGCACCTCAGTACTAAGATTGTTAGCAATAATTCTATGTTGTGTTGAGTCCGTCACCATCTGAAGAATCATATCGCGGTAACTATTGATGGCTTCATACAATTCCTTGCCACGTCCCGAACGTGGAGCCAACATCACCACCGAAGCAGCTTCCAGATCTTCTTTATTTCTGATATCGTGGATATTGCCATCTACACCATCAGATTGGCGCACGATACTTTTCTTCAATTCTTCGGCCAACGAATATATAGAATCGGAAATAGACTTAACGAATTGAGCTTTATCGTACCACTCTTTCACTTTGGTAGGGTTGGTCTTCATTTGGTCTGCAAAATTCTTGTAGACCTCCTCGTTTACCTCCGACGCATTGGCGGTAGTACGATTCAAGCTCTCCTCAACCAAAGAGAAACCATTGAGTACATCCGATGATACGTTGAGCGCCAACATAGCCATCAGCACCACATACATAAGGTTAATCATCTTCTGGCGTGGTGATACTCCTCTCTTTTTAACTCCCATTTTTACACCTTATTATATTATATATGATTCTTACGGACCTGAAAATACTGTGCGAATCAGGATTATTTTCTCATGTTCACGGTCATGGCTTCTATCATTCGTTGATAAATGCCATTGAGTTCTTCTATCTGCGAAGCCAGCTTGTCGGTTTGTGAATTAACCTTATCAATAGTACCCAATTGTGCACTGATGTTCTTTAACTGCACATCATAAATGGCATTGATGCCAGAAAGTGTGCGATTCAAGTTCTCCATGACAGAAGCATCCTGACTTAAGTTACCAATCTGATCAGAGACACGAGCCAAAGCCTCGGTAAGATTTTTCAATTGGTCTACATATGCCTTCACCGCTTCTTCCATCTCTGGATTGCAAGCAGCCTGGGCAGTGCTCAACACATTTTGACTTGCAACACCCACAGTATTCAACAACTGTTGTGTAGCAGTTGCTTGGGCAGCCACATTGGCTACAGTAGTAGAATCTATAGTTACGCTACTCACTGTATCAACGCCTTGAGGTGCAGATACCGAACTGATAACAACGGGTTGTGCCGACGGAGTAGTTGTTGAATTAGTACCCGAGAGAACTTTGTTATCTTCTTCCAAATAGTCCTCAGCTATCTCTGATTGCTGTGTTTTGTCGAACGGACGATCGAAACCGGAAAGAAAGAACACGAACACCTCGGTTCCCATACCCAAGAATAGCATAAAGTTGGCACCGGGAATATGAGTCAATTTAAACAATGTACCCAAAATAACGATTGCTGCACCCCAGCTATACGCATAATTAAGAAAGGTTTGTCCGGGTACGGAATCCATCCAACGTTGAAGACGTATAATAAAATTTGCTTTATTGTTTGCCATATTGATTTCAGATTTATAGGTTATCTTCTTTTTCTGTCATTCACCATCGAGCGCACGCAGCGGAAACCTACGAACGAACGGGGTTGATTTTGGTATTCATACGAACGCCATGCCGAACGAATCATGCTTTCGGGATCTTTCCAAGAACCTCCACGCACGGATTTCTTCTTCAAGCGATACGGATCCTCCTTGGCTGCATTGTATTTGAGTTCCGGATTCATATCGCTCATACTTTCTACACCTGCCTCGGTATACACAGTGCTAGTCCACTCTGCAACATTGCCGGCCATATCATAAAGTCCGTTGGAATTGGCTGAATAAATCCCCACTCTTGAGGAAATCAGATTACCATCTTTTGTATAATTACCTCGGTCTGGCTTAAAGTTGGCATAGTAGCA
>JAFOXE010000016.1 GCA_017425765.1 Paraprevotella sp.
AGATTTTTACAATCATAATTCAAAACTCCTACTTATAATTGCCACTTTGATGCAAGTGGAGCAAATATACTCATTTGCACCCATTCCTCATAAATTGGTGTTGAAAAAGACGCTACACGGCCCTTTTTCGTTATAAAATTCATGAAATACACGCTATTTTACGTTGGTAACGTACACGATACACTTGGATTATTCGTATATTTGCACCATATTTTCAGAATTGATTAAAGTAAATAAGATTGTATCAATATGGCAAAGATTACTAAAGAAATGGCACTTCAATATCATACCATGGGCAAGCCCGGAAAGATTGAAGTCGTACCTACCAAGCCTTACAGCACGCAAACCGACCTATCGTTGGCATACTCGCCCGGAGTTGCTGAACCATGCTTGGAAATTGAAAAGAACCCTCTGGATGCATACAAATATACCGCAAAAGGAAACCTTGTAGCCGTAATCTCAAACGGAACTGCTGTTCTTGGTTTGGGCAACATCGGTACATTGGCCGGTAAACCGGTGATGGAAGGTAAAGGTCTTTTGTTTAAGATTTATGCCGGTGTGGACGTGTTTGACATCGAAATAGACGAAACTGACCCTGATAAGTTTATTGAGGCCGTTAAGGCTATCGCCCCTACATTTGGTGGTATCAACTTGGAGGACATCAAAGCTCCTGAATGCTTTGAAATTGAACGTCGTTTGAAGGAAGAGTTAGACATTCCTGTAATGCACGACGACCAACATGGTACAGCCATCATCTCTAGTGCCGGTCTTATCAATGCCTTGGAGGTGGCCGGCAAAAAAATTGAGGATGTAAAGATTGTCGTAAACGGTGCCGGCGCCTCTGCTGTTTCTTGTACCAAATTATATGTTTCGTTGGGAGCCCGCCTAGAAAACATCGTGATGTTGGACAGCAAGGGTGTAATCTCTACAGAGCGCACCGACCTTAACGAACAAAAG
The DNA here is from genome assembly GCA_017425765.1 of Paraprevotella sp. Lineage (GTDB taxonomy): Bacteria > Bacteroidota > Bacteroidia > Bacteroidales > Bacteroidaceae > Paraprevotella. The sequence continues at coordinate 958 of JAFOXE010000016.1, forward strand.
CGTTACTTTGCAACCTCACGCACCGATATCCACACTTTAGAAGAGGCCATTAAAGATGCAGATGTATTCTTAGGCTTATCACGTGGCAACGTACTCACACAAGACATGGTGCGCAGCATGGCTCCATCGCCCATTGTGTTTGCATTGGCCAACCCTGTTCCTGAAATCTCATACGAGGATGCTATGGCATCACGTCCTGATGTATTGATGGCCACCGGTCGTTCCGACTATCCTAACCAAATCAATAATGTAATCGGCTTCCCCTACATCTTCCGCGGTGCTCTTGACACTCAATCACGCGCCATAAACGAAGAGATGAAGTTGGCCGCTGTTCACGCTATTGCAGCATTGGCAAAGCAAGCTGTGCCCGACGTGGTAAACGAAACCTACCACGTAAACAACCTTACTTTCGGTCCAAAATACTTTATTCCGAAGCCCGTTGACCCACGTTTGATTACCGATGTATCTATCGCTGTAGCCAAGGCTGCCATCGAAAGCGGTGTGGCTCGCCATATCATAGAGGATTGGGATGCTTATCGTCAACACCTAAAGGAATTGATGGGTTATGAATCAAAATTAACTCGTCAGTTGCGCGACGCAGCTCGTCAAGAGCCTCAACGCGTTGTCTTTGCCGAGGGTATTCACCCCACTATGTTAAAGGCTGCGGTAGAGGCAAAAGCAGAAGGCATTTGTCAACCCATCCTATTGGGCAACGACGAACGCATTGAGAAGTTGGCTAAGGAACTAGAACTAAGCCTTGACGGTATCGAGGTAGTGAACTTGCGTCACGACCGCGAAGCAGATCGCCGCGAACGCTATGCTCGCATCCTTTCTGACAAACGTGCACGCGAAGGATATACATTCGAAGAAGCTAACGACAAAATGTTTGAGCGCAACTACTTCGGTATGATGATGGTGGAAACCGGCGACGCAGACGCATTCATCACCGGTTTGTATACAAAATACTCCAACACCATTAAAGTTGCTAAAGAGGTCATCGGAATTCGTCCGGGTTATTCTCACTTCGGTGCCATGCATATCGTAAACTCTAAGAAGGGTACATTCTTCTTGGCCGATACACTCATCAACCGTCACCCCGACCGTGAGGCTATTATCGACATTGCTCGTCTTTCGGTAGACACACTACGTTTCTTCAATCATGAGCCAGTGATGGCAATGATATCCTATTCTAATTTCGGTACCGACACAACCGGAAGTCCTGTAGAAATGCACAAAGCCGTGGAATATTTGCAGAAGAACTATCCTGATTTGCCTATCGACGGTGAAATGCAAGTGAAGTTTGCCATCAACGACAAACTACGCGATCAAAAGTATCCGTTCAGCAAGTTATATGGCAAGGAAGTAAATACGCTCATCTTCCCGAACCTAAGTTCAGCAAACGCAGGCTACCAATTGTTGCAAGCCATGAATGCCGACAACATGGAAATAATTGGCCCTATCCAAATGGGATTGAACAAACCAATTCACTTTACCGACCACGAGAGTTCGGTACGCGACATTGTAAACATAACTGCTGTTGCGGCCATCGAGGCAATTGTTGCCAAGAAGATGAAGCAACAATAAGACGTACATCTAAACACCATGCACACCATGGTGTCAATACCTATCAGATGCACATCTACCGGCATGGTAGATGTGCATCTTCTTTTACCCACACGAACGTCTGTTTTGAAAAGGATGAAGACACGCACACAACAACACGAAAAAAACAGCCTCGATACACCCTCTTTTTAGATAAGTTCGCTAACTTTGTAAGACCGAAAACATAAAGAAGACCAGAATATGAAAAAAAGAATCTTTTCCACCTGTATAATGGTGTTATTTGCCCTTATGGCATGGGCCGGACAAATGCCCAAATACATTTTCTACTTTATTGGCGATGGTATGGGCGTAAATCAAGTGAACGGCACAGAAACGTATCTTGCTGCACTTGAAGGGCGCATCGGCACCACACCACTTTGCTTTGCCCAATTTCCCATTACAGGACTAGGCACCACCTACTCGGCTACCAATGGCGTTACGGATTCGGCTGCTTCGGGAACAGCTTTAGCTTCGGGCACGAAAACAAAGAACGGTGCCATTGGTGTGCAAGCAGATGGAACAACAGCCTTGGAAAGTGTGGCCGTTAAAGCACAGAAAAAAGGTTATGCCGTGGGAATAACCACCAGTGTTTCGGTAGACCACGCCACACCGGCTGCCTTCTATGCACACACATCATCTCGCAACAATTACTATAAGATAGGACAGGATTTAATAGAAACAAACTTTGATTTCTATGCCGGTTCCGATTTTCTGCAACCCACACACAAGGATGCCGTTAACGAGGGGTCTTTGTACGAACAATGCGAGAAAGCCGGATATACCATAGCACGTGGATATAAGGACTATCAAAAGAAAGCAGCCAAAGCCGAGAAAATAGTGTTGCTGCAGCCCGAGAGTGCCAGCAAGAAGGATCGCTCGGCCCTACCTTATGCCATTGACCGCGGAAAGAAAGATATGAGTCTAGCCGAAATCACACGCGCCGGCATACACTTCTTGACACAACAAAAGAAGGAAGGTTTTTTCTTAATGATAGAGGGCGGAAAGATTGATTGGGCATGTCATGCCAACGACGGAGCCACCGTGTTTAAGGAGGTTATAGACTTGGACGAGGCCGTAAAAGTAGCCTACGAATTCTATGCACAACACCCCGACGAAACCTTAATTGTAGTTACAGCCGACCATGAAACCGGTGGATTGGCTTTGGGAACCGGAGCGTATGCCATGAACACCGAAGTGTTGAAATACCAACAACAAAGTGTAGCTGAATATGGGAAAACATTGGGTGAATTGCGCAAGAAACATGGCAAGGAATTATCGTGGACACATATAGAACAAAGTTTGAAAGAGAACTTTGGATTTTGGACTAATGTGAAACTAAACGACCACCAAACAAACCGACTCAAGAAGGCTTTTGACAACATAGTGAAGGGCATAGCACAAAATAGTGAGTCGATGTATCAAAAAGACGATGAACTAGCCACCACCGCCAAACAAATCCTCAACGAAATAGCCTTAATAGGATGGCAAAGTGGCGGCCACTCTAATGGTTATGTGCCGGTGTTTGCCATTGGTGCAGGAGCCGAAACCTTTAGCGGAAGAATTGATAATACGGATATCCCGAAGAAGATTGCACAGGCTGCAGGTTTCTAAGCAAAAAAGTATAAATATACAAATCCAAACATTAGGGAGCGCATTTCACCTTAAAACGGTGTTGATGC
>JAFOXE010000127.1 GCA_017425765.1 Paraprevotella sp.
AAATGGTTTGTACCATCTCGCCAATAGTATAACCTGCTTGCACAGCGTTAGCACAGAAAAGAAGAGCTAACGTCAAAAAGAAAGTAATTTTCTTCATGTGTCGTGTAGTTTAAAGGGTTATAAAATTAGGTTAGTAAATTTTCTCGGGTGTAAATGTAGTGACAAATTTTGTATGTGCGTGTCTGTAAGTATATCACACATCTATTTTTAACAAGATTTAATACCTGATGTGCGCACACATAAAAAGAGTGTGCACAAAATGTTCCCGTATGCAATTCTTAGACTCGCGGGAAATTCAAATTTTGAACGTTGCTATTATAATAAGGTGTGAAGGCGCTGCAACCATAAGTCGCCCAAAGCACTTTTACGCTCGATGTGGTGTTTCACCTCTCTCACGAAGGGGTTGTGTTCAAAGGCTCCTCTAACTTGTTCGAAATCTACTTCGGCTGTTTGTGCACTGCCGTCGAAACCAAAGCCGGTTTTTGCTGATAGCGAGAATTCTTTTTGTGCGTCGGCATACAACATCTCGTCGAGCGTAATCACCGAGGATTTCCATTGCGCGATGATGTGGTGAAGGTGCTGCACCGTGAGCCCATCGTCCGGTATTTGGTAGAACAGCAACATCTGCTCGTAGGCCCACGTCCATTCCAGTTCGTAGTAACGACTGTGCAATGCTGACAATTCGGTGTTAAGTGCGTCGATGCTACAGATTTCGCCACTTTCTATGCGATTTAAGATGTCGGTGATGCTTTGCTTAGGAGCAATTAGTCCCGAAAGATCTAGCCATTCACCGCGGCCCGGAGTGTCGGAGGAGGGCGGAAGTTGTGCCAATAATTCGGCAGCAGAATTGAATGAAATTTTCTCCAAACGACTAATCAATGAGTTGCCCAAGAACTTGTTCACGGCAAGGCGATAGAGCGACAACCCCTTGTTGAGCGCATGATTGGTTATTTTGGCACTTTGATAGGCGTAGGTGTCGGAGGTCTTGCCCGACAAACTCTTCAGATTTTCAAGCACTTCAATGCCGCGCAACATGCGGGCAATGGTGTAAGGACTCAGTAGGTTGAAATTTACGGAGTCGAGGCGGTGATCGGTGCGTTTATCACGTTTGGGCCACTTTTGAACGTCGCGTATGGTGCCCACACTGCGCAAATTCACCGCTGGCACGAGATAGGTGTCGCCATTCTTCTCTATAAGGTAGGAAAAAGGAAGGTTCGACGTGTCGGGGTTGGTGGTATGACGCCCCATGACCAATGAGAATGCTCCGATGCGAGCCGGCCAAAGAATATAGGAATCAGAGGCCGTCTTCGCCCCACGTTCCATGGCCCCCTGATGAATGGGACCCAACTTGTACATGTGGTTGCTCTGATTTGAGCCGGAACCCGCATTCATAAATGAGAACATACCGGCAATGAGCAGGGTGGATTTGTGGTGTGTAACCGTGAACGGACCGGCAAAAATGGCGCAAGCCTCACCGTTCTCTTCTTGACAATTGCAAAAGAACAAAGAGTCGGATGCCGAATATCCATGTCCTAAGGTGCACGACTGACCTACATAGCAGCGAGTTAACGTGGTGCTGTCTTCGATGCTGCTGCCGTCTTGTACGATAAAATCGTCGGCAATCACACCGTATCCGATGTGTATGGGCGATTCCTTTCGGCTGTTCAGTGTGCCGTTCTTTAATCGGCCGGCACCCTCTATCTTTGTGTATGCTCCGATGTATAGATTCTTAATGTATCCGGCATCTACGATGGTGCAGTTTTTGCCGATGAAACCGCGAGAACTGCGTTTTTGAAGCGCGCGTTCTTCGGCCATCTTCTTCAATCGATCCACAACCAAGGGGCGGTGGCGATAGATGGCCTCGATGTAGGCTTCGTGTGCCGTAAGAGCGTCGTGAAGGGTCACCTCTCGTCCTCCCGTTTCGTTCAATACGGTCACTTCTACACCGTTGCCAAAGCTAGTTTCACCATCCACCAAGATGATGTCGACATTCTCTATAAAGCACCCGGAGGAAATATCATAGTTTGCTATGTAGTTTTTAATGTGCTCGATGCAACAGTCATCCCCCACATGCACATTGTGCAGTGTGGCGTGGAAAAGGCCGGAATGTTTCGGTATGCCGCCCGGTAGGATGAAGGTCTTTTCGAATTTTCCCAAACAAATGTCGCCTGAGAAACGACAATGACGTACGTATTTCAAATCTAGGTGAGGATGGATGAGAATACGAGCCCAATCGGACGAGGAGCAAGACTGCATTTCCAATTGAGCAATCTCCGAATCGGTGAGGTGACGGTGTTCCATGACAGAATCTTTACGTAATATTCGTTAAAATATATGGTCTTAAAAAGATAATATTATTACATTTGCACCTTAGAAACGTGCAAGTGTGCTATTTTGTTATGTGAAAACTCAAATTTTTAATACTAAATAATAAACTAACCTAAACTAAACAATTATGGCAAAAACTCAAAAGAATTATGCATTGCCGTTGGCTTTCTGTGGATTGTTCTTCTTCTCCATCGGTTTTGCATTGGGTATTAACAGCTTGTTGATGCCGGTTTTGGAAAAGTCTATGCAGCTCACTTCGGTGCAAAGTAACTTGCTATTGGCTGCAACGTTCACTCCGTTCCTTTTGTTCGGTATCCCGGCTACAAAGTGTATTGAAGCTATTGGTTATAAGAAAACCATGGCCGTGAGTTTTATCTTGTTTGCTGCAAGCTTTGGTTTGTTCATCCAGGCAGCGGCTTCGGCAAGCGTAGTGTGGTTCTTGATTGCTTCGGCTGTGGCAGGTGCTGCTAACTGCGTGTTGCAAGCTTCTGTAAATCCGTATATCACAATCCTTGGCCCGCTCGAAAGTGCTGCACAACGTATTTCAATCATGGGTATCTGCAACAAGTTGGCATGGCCTTTCCCTGCAGTATTTGTGGCTTGGGTGACTGCAAAATCAGTTGCTGCCATTGAATTGGGTGACTTGTTTTTGCCGTTCCAAATTATCATTGGCGTATTTGTTGTTTTGGCTATCTTAGCTATGATCGCTCCACTTCCTGAGGTGAAAGCTGCCGGCGAGGAAGGTGCCGATGATGCTGATGCTGCCGCTTCGGCTTGTCCTTACGCTGAAGGCAAAACCAGCATCATGCAATTCCCACACTTGTTGTTGGGTGCTTTGGCCTTGTTCTTGTATGTCGGTGTAGAAACTATCTCTTTGGCCACAGCTACAGGTTATGCTGCATCGCTTGGTTTGGAAGGTGATTTCTACGGTTACATTCCTTCTATCGGTATGGTGGTAGGTTACATCGTGGGTGCTACATGTATTCCTCGTGTGTTGAGCCAGGCTACCGCGATGAAGATTTGTGCTTTGATTGCAGTGATTGGTTCTGTATTGGTGGCCGTAATGCCTAATCCGGAAATCTCAGTATATTGCATCTTCTTCATGGCTTTAGGATGCTCTTTGATGTGGCCTGCTTTGTGGCCTCTTGCAATGGCTGACTTGGGTAAGTTTACAAAGGCTGGCTCTTCGTTGCTCACCATGGCTATTGCCGGCGGTGCTGTGATGCCTTTGGTTCGTGGATTCGTTCAAGACTTGACCGGTTCATACCAAACTAGCTATTGGGTATGTTTGCCTTGCTTCCTCTTTATCCTTTACTACGGATTTGTGGGTTACAAGATTCGCAAATAATCTGCTGACAAGAAATTAGTTGATTAGATAAAAAGAAAATTCCCCTGCTCGAAACGTTTCGGGCAGGGGAATTCTTTTTAAGGAAGTGTCGGCGTGGTCGGACGATTGTGTACAAAGAAAAGATAATACCAGTATGTGCCGCGAGTGCGCTGTGCCAATTCCTGCATGCGGCGTTGCTGATGCAGGTGTTGGCAGTAGTTCCACTCTTGGATCACTTGTGTGGGGACGTCAAATCGGCCTTGCCATTGTGGGCGACCTTCGGCGAAGGGGGCCATGGCTTGTGCATACAAGGGAGGTAATGTTTGGTGCTCGTAGGTATGTGTCAATTCCATCAAGCGTGCCAACTTTTCAGGTTGTTTGTTCAGTAGGAAGGCGCATGCCAGATAATCGAACAAACGGCGGTTGTTGGGGTGGGCATCCAGTGCATAGGCCCACTCGGTTGTTAATGTGGGGGCAGCTCCCACGAAGTTGAAACTGCGTAAAGGTGCCGGTGGCACTACAATTTCTCCGTGGGTGAGGGCTTTCAAGAGCACCATCTGTCGGGCAGTCCATTCGCCGTGAGTGCAGGTGGTACCAAGGATGTCGATGTATTTTTGTGCCAAGGTGGTGTCGCCTGCGGCCAGTGCGGCATCGGTGAACATACGAAGACTGCGCATGGTGAAGCCTCTGGGCGAGAGGGTACTGCCCTCGAAAGCTTGATGAAATGACTCGTCGGGAAAACCTAAATGACGATAGAATAAACTGTTAAAGTGATAGGCACGTGTCGAGTATTTGTGTCGGAACACAAAATCCTCGGCTGAGTTTATGGGGTAATTAAGGAGGTGGTGGGGCAGTGTGCCCAAGCTCGCCTCGGCCAACAAAGCATAGCGTAGAGTAAAAGCGTCTTTCTCTACCTTGTTATGGTATAGATGTAGCACCCGATTCCAATCCTCGTCCTCGGCAGCATGCTTCAAAGCACAAAGTTCTTCTTCTTTTCTACGGCCTTCATGGCTGGCAAACGTGTATGCAAAGGAAAATCCTGTACATAAGATGAGTGCAACTTGTATTTTTATATCGACTTTATTCAGGAAAACACCTAATTTGCCAGATGGTATCAAGCTTAATAACGATGCAGCAAGGATGATGTAAAGAGGTAGGGGTAAGGTGTGTTGAGTTGGTGCGGTAAAGAGATGTTCCGAGCCGAGGAAGTCAATGTAATGATTCCATAATGGGGGGATGGCAAAGAGGAAGGCGCAGTATATGAGTGTTCCGCAATAGGTAATGGCGCCGTTCCCCTTTTTAAGGTTAATGGTGGTATAACCGATTCCGACAAGGATCAGTGCTGGGAACGGAATCAACAAATAACCCAATGGAAGCATAGCGGTAAAAAGAATGGTTCCTATGGGGCGAGGTAAGTGGGTGTAGAGGACAAAGGCCCACAGAACGAGATTGGCCGACAAGAGGGAGAATACATCGGTAAAGATTACTAAGGCAAGGTAGAAGTATAAGGCGATGGTGGCTATGGGGGCTATTCGATTTAAGGAACTTCTTCGCCACAATAGGTGAAAAGCAATCGATGCCGAAAGGCATAATGAAATAATGAGTAGGCTTCCATAGTAGGCTTCTACAAACAGATGTTCCAGAAAGTAGGTGCTCCACAATGTGAGACCGGCCGGTTG